>SXMI01000229.1 GCA_005777415.1 Actinomycetota bacterium
ACGCCCTCTGGCACCGCACCGACTGGGACATCCAACCCAACCCCAACCAACCCGGCCGATTCCTCATCACCACACCCGACGGCCGCCAACTCCACAGCCAACAACACGGCCGAACCAGACAATGACCCCACCAGGGGGAGGCTGCCGCCGTCAGTCGTCGGCGGGTCGGGGAGTCAGTTCGAACACCGGGATGTGCCGCTCCGTCGCGGCCTGGTAGGCGTCGTACTCGGGCCAGACCGCATTCGCGCGGGTCCACCACTCGGATCGGGCGTCACCCTCGACCTCGTTGACATCGAACTCGCGAACCTCGGCGCCGTCCTGCAATCGGGCGAGCGGCAGGGTGCGCAGGTTGTGCACCCACTGCGGGTTCGTCGGCGCGCCACCCATGGAACCGATCACTGCGTACCGGCCGTCGCCGTCGGCGATCCGCACGAGCGGTGTCTTGCGGACGTTGCCGGACTTCGCCCCGATGGTCCACAGGACGATCCAGGAGTCACCGACCATCGGGCTGGGCTCGCTGCCGTTGGACCGCTCGTAGAGCGCGACCTCCTCGGCGATCGGCTCCCACGGGCTGGGTTCGTACGGTGCATCGAATGGCGACACGGGACCTCCTCGGAACGTCGGAACCGTACCCGCTGACTCGGCGCCGCTCGGCCGGCCCGGGGCCTGCACGCCTACGATGCGGTCCGTGATGACGATCGAAGCCACCCATCCGGTCCGGCTCGGCTTCATGCCCGAGTCGCAGGCGGTCGCCGATCCGGAGCGGCCGGGTCTTCGTCGTGCCGGGCCGCGGGCTGCGGCGCCCTACGGCGACGACCGAGTGGAGTTCCACACCGTGCCGGCGGTCGACCTGCTCCACCAGGATCCGGGCGACCTGCAACTGCACGGCGCCGGCTCAGATGAGCACGGCGCTGGCTTCGACACCGTTGATCTCACAGGCCTCGATGCGCTTCAGTCGGTCTGCGCCCGGGTGCTCGACGCCGGGTGGATCGCCGACGAGGACGGTGCCCGGGTGCGTGCCGCCCTCGACGGCGCCGTCCTGCCCAGCGCGCACGGGCCTGATCTGCAGGTGGTCCACATCGCGGAGGAGGGGCTCATCATGCGGACGGTCGGCCCGAACGGCCTGTCGCTCGTGGGCCCCAGATCGGTCGGCATGAACGGTCACGGTCAGGCCGTGTCCATCCACGTGGACCAGGACGTGTTCGGGACTCCACTGGTGCAGATCATGGATGGCCGGGCGCCGTCGCTGTTCGTCCACGACTCGCCGGACGGGAGCTGCACCGACGCCTCCATGCTGCTGGTGAACCTCTGGATCCCGCTCCGCCAGATCGTTCAACCGCTCGTGCTCGCCGACGGTCGATCCATCGACCGGCGCGCCGACCAGCTCCGCTACGGCCTGCCGACCGGTTCGTTCCTGGACCGTGGTGAGGACCAGGAGATCAACGACATCTACTCCCTGCTCCACGACGACGGCCAGCGCTGGTACTTCCGCTCGGAGATGGACCACCGGAGCGCGTGGATGTTCAACACGCTGAGCACCCCGCACGGAGCGGGTGTGCTGCCCGGGGAGGACGTCGCCGAGCGGTACTACCTGCAGCTCGAAGCGGCCGAGGCCGCCGTGGCCGCCGGCGATGCTGCGGCGCTCGAGGTCGCCCTGTCGTCCGGGCCGGTCGAGTCGGCGCGGGAGTCGTCCGGGCCGGTCGAGTCGGCGCGGGAGTCCTCGACCCCGGTCCTCCGGGACGCGCTGGAGTCCATGGCGTCGCTGCTGGATGAGGCCCGGGCCGATCCGGGTCGGATCGCCGGTCCAGCGGGACCGGGCTGGAGTCGGGCGGCCGGGTCGGCTCGGCAGCGGGTGGTCCGGACGTCGCTCGAGATGCGTCTCGTCGTGACGGTCGCTCCCTGAGCACGACCGGTGGACCGCACCTCGGCACCGGGAACCGGGAGGGCACCGGGAACCGGGAGGGCACCGGGGGCCGGGAGAGCACCGGGGACCGGCACGCCACCATGACCGGTGCCCTGCCCGCGGCACCCGAGGGCTGGGTGCTGCTCAACTCGCACCGGTTCGGGCCCTTCGTCGTCCGGGCCCGGTTCCGTCGGCCCGACGGCAGCATGGTGGAGTGGACCTCTCGGGGCCACCGGTTGGGCCATGCGCTCCGCTCGTCGGACGGCCCGTCGATCCCGGTCGGACGCCGCCTCGTTCCGGCCCGGACCTGGTGGATCTCGGCCCTGTTCGCCGTGGGTTCGGCCTGCTTCGCCCTCGGGTCGTTCCCTCCCTATCTGGACCGGGTGAGCTCGGTCGTCGACGGCATCACCTTCTTCCTCGGCTCCCTCTGCTTCACCGCCGCCTCGGCGCTGTGCTTCCTGGAGGCGGCCTCGGCACCGAGCTCGCTCGGCGGGTCGGACCGGACGGCTGACCGTCGGTTGCGGGTGCGCCCCCGGTCGATCGACTGGTGGTCGACCCTCGTCCAGTTGGTCGGCACCGTCTGGTTCAACGTGATGACCCTCCAGGCGCTCCTCGTGGACGACGCCGCCGCCCGGATCGACCAGCTGGTGTGGCGTCCGGACGTGTTGGGGTCCGGGTGCTTCCTGGTGGCCAGCTACCTCGCCTTCGTCGAGGAACGTGCCGGGGCGGACCGCTCGGACCGTGACGTCTCCTGGTGGATCGTCTCCTTGAACCTCGCTGGTTCCGTTGCGTTCGCCGTCTCGGCGGTCGGGGCCTTCACGCTCCCGTCGACCGCGGATGTCGTCAGCTTCCGACTGGACAACGGAGGCACGTTCGTCGGGGCGCTGTGCTTCCTGGCCGCAGCGGTCCTCCTGGTGCCCGAGGCCCGTTCGGCTCGCAGGACCGCCCCGACCGCAGGCCCTAACCTGCGGTCGTGACGAGCTTCGAGACCCTCCTGTACGAACTGGACGACGGTGTGGCGTGGGTGACCCTCAACCGACCCGAGGTCCTCAACGCCTTCAACCCGACCATGGAGTCGGAACTGGCCCAGCTCTGGTACGACCTCCAGCGCGACGACGAGGTGCGCTGCGTGGTGCTCCGGGGGGCGGGTGAGCGGGCCTTCTGCGTCGGCATCGACCGTGACGCCACCATCGGCGAGGCCGACCCCGACGGCGAGATGCCCGGCTACTCCACCCCCTGGGAGTTCGACGACCCGGGCCGCCGACTGGGGCCGAAGGCGAACCATCTGTGGAAGCCGGTCATCGCCATGGTGGACGGCATCGCCTGCGGTGGGGCGTTCTACCTGCTGGGCGAGGTCGACTTCATCATCGCCAGCGACCGGGCCACCTTCTTCGACCCGCACGTGACCTACAACATGACGGCGGCCTACGAGCCGGTGCAACTGCTCCAGAAGATGCCGTTGCAGGAGGTGATGCGCATGGCGTTGCTCGGCGCCCACGAGCGGATGAGCGCGCAGCGGGCCCACCAGGTGGGCCTGGTCTCGGAGGTGGTCGCCCCCGAGGATCTCGAGGCGACGGTGCGCTGGGCGGCGGAGGCCATCGCCTCGGCGCCGCCGCTCAACGTGCAGGGCACGCTCCGGGCCATCTGGATGGCCAGCGAGGTGCCCCGCTCGCAGATGCTGGAGCTCTGTGCCCTCTACACCCGGGTCGGCACCGACCCGGTCGCGCTCCAGGAGGGACAGGCGGCGTTCGCCGGCAAGGCCCGGATCCAGCCGCGGACGCGCTGACTGGCGATCGTCGCCGGATTCGATTGACCGGCGATCGTCGCCGGAACCGATTGCAGGAGGAACCGGATCGTGGGAGTGCTGCTGGAGTCGATCGTCGCCGTTCGCGGCGACGAGCCGGCCGTGATCGACGAACGGTCCATGACCTCCTGGCGGGAGCTCGACGAGCGGGTGGACCGCCTCGTCCATGCCCTCCGGGACCGCGGGCTCGGCGAGGGGGACCGGGTGGTGGCCCTGCTCGGCAACCAGGTCGAGTTCGTCGAGCTGTCGTTGGCCTGCGCCACCGGGGGGTGGGTCCTGGTCCCGCTGAACTGGCACTGGGTCGCCCCGGAGGTGGCCTACGTGCTCGAGGACGCAGGAGCTGCTGCGGCGGTCGTCGACGAGCGGTTCATGGACGTCGCCGTTGCGGCGCTGGAGGTGGTGCCCGTCGGGGTGCGCATCGCCGTCGCCGAGGACCCTCCCGAGGGGTTCGAGCGCTGGTCGGAGGTGGTGCGCTCGGGCGCTTCCGGTCCGGTGGACCACCCCACGAAGGGCGGACCGATGTTCTACACGTCGGGGACGACCGGGCACCCCAAGGGCGTGCGGTCCGCGCTCACCGCCGTCGGCGGCCCGGCCGAGATGTTCACGTTGATGGCGCACTCGCTCGGCCCGACCATCGGCGTCGTGCCGATCGGCGCCGACGGCCACGTGCCGGCCGTCCAGTTGGTCTGCGGCCCCACGTACCACTCGGCCCAGTGGGTCTTCGCCGTGTTCCCGCTCCTGTGCGGCGCCACGATCGTGTTCCAGCACCGGTTCGACGCAGCGGGCGTGCTGGAGCTCGTCGACGCCCACGGCGTGACCAACGTGCACCTGGTGCCCACCCAGATCAGCCGAATGCTCGACGTGCCCGATCCCGTCCGCTCCGCCTTCGACGGTTCGACGCTGCGAACGGTGCTGCACGGCGCCGCCCCGTGTCCGCCGTCGGTCAAGCGGGCGGCCATCGAGTGGTGGGGTCCTGTCGTCGCCGAGTACTACGGCGGGACCGAGGGCGGGTTCCTGGCCGTGATCGACGCCGAGGAGTGGCTCGAACGACCGGGCAGCGTGGGCCGCCCACTGCCCATCGTGGAGGTGCGGATCGTCGGCAACGACGGCGAGGTGCTCGACGTCGGAGAGACCGGCGAGATCTGGTTCCGGAACCTGCTCGGGTCCGACTTCGAGTACCACAACGCCCCCGAGAAGACCGCCTCGGCCCACCGTGCCGACGGGTTCGGGACGCTCGGCGACGTCGGCCACCTCGACGAGGAC
>SXMI01000230.1 GCA_005777415.1 Actinomycetota bacterium
ACTTGCCCTGCATGTCGGCATCGGTCACGGTCAGCGTCTCGCCGTTCTGGAAGGCGGTGGCGCTGAAGGGCTGCACCTGGGAGTTGATGGTGGCCATGAGTTGGCTGCTCCTGTTCTGGAATCTGGGGGTCGTCGTGGACCGGGTCGTTCCCGGCCACGGAGTGCAACCTACGGACCGCCCATCAATATTTCCAATGGATTGATACGAATCATGTGATAGTCAGCACCTATGAGCGGCGGCGGGTACGACCGGGATCGTGCCCGCCCGGCCCCCGGGGTACCGTGCCGGGCGTGGAGAACGACGCCCCCCGGGACCTGCTGATCGACGGCCGTCTCGTCCGGCCCACCGGGGCGCGGACCTTCGAGGTCGAGAACCCGGCCACCGCCGCCGTGGCCGGCACGGCCCCCGACGCCGATCCGGCCGACGCCCGGTCGGCCGTGACGGCGGCGCGACGAGCCTTCGACGAGACGGACTGGTCGACCGATGTGGAGCTCCGGGTCCGGGTGCTCCGCCAGCTCGACGCAGCGCTGCGGGAACACCGCGACGAGCTCGCCGAGCTGACCACGACCGAGGTCGGCGCCCCGCGGGCCTCCTGCGCCACGATCCAGGTCGACGCGCCCCTCGACATCGTCACCTGGTTCGCCGACCTGGCCGAGACCTACGAGTACCGGCGGGACCTGGGCGTCCGGGACACCCTGGGCGGCCCGGCTCGTCGCTGGGTCGAGCAGGTGCCCGTCGGGGTGGTGGCGGCGATCACGCCCTGGAACGTGCCCAACCAGATCAACCTGGCCAAGGTCGTGCCGGCGCTCGCCGCCGGTTGCACCGTCGTGTTGAAGCCGGCCCCCGAGACCCCCTGGACCGGGCTGGCGCTGGGCCGGATCGCCGCCGAGCACACCGACCTGCCGGCCGGGGTGCTCAACGTCGTGACCGCAGCGGACAAGGCCTTCGGCCAACTACTCACCACGGACCCGGCCGTCGACCTCATCAGCTTCACCGGCTCGACCGCCACCGGCACCCGGGTGATGGAAGCGGCGGCGGCGAACCTGACCCGCGTGTTCCTGGAGCTCGGCGGCAAGTCCGTCCACCTGGTGCTCGACGACGTGGCCGACATGGGCACCGCCGCGGCACACGCCGCCTTCGGTACCGCGACCGTCGCCGGCCAGGGGTGTGCGCTGACGACCCGGGTGCTGCTCCCCCGGGCCCGCTACGACGAGGGGCTCGAGTCGATCGCCTCCATGATGAGTGCGCTGAGCGTCGGCGACCCGAGGGATCCCGGCACGGTCATGGGTCCGCTCATCAGCCGAGCCCAGCTGGAGCGGGTGGACGGCTACGTGCGCGGGGCCCTCGACGGCGGCGCCCGGGTCGTCTGCGGGGGCCAGCGGATCCCCGACCTGCCCGGATGGTTCTACGCACCGACGCTGCTCGCCGATGTCGACAACTCCATGGCGGCCGCCCGTGAGGAGATCTTCGGGCCGGTCCTGGTCGCGATCCCCTTCGACGACGACGAGGACGCCGTGCGGATCGCCAACGACTCCGACTACGGGCTCTCCGGAGCGGTGTTCGCCGACGACCGCGACCGGGCGCTGGCGGTCGCCCGTCGCATCCGGACCGGGACCATGTCGGTGAACGGCGGCGTCTGGTACGGCCCCGACGTGCCCTTCGGTGGGTTCAAGCGCTCGGGCATGGGCCGGGAGATGGGGGTCGAGGGCTTCGAGGAGCACCTCGAGACCCGGGCCTTCGCCGAGCCCGCCTGACCCCCGCAACCGACCGGCGCAGGTGGCCCGGACGGGTCCCGGCGAGACCCGTCCACGTGGGCGTTCCGCCGAAGCGTCCCGCCGTCCGTGGTGTTCCCCGGCCGGAACCTAGGTGGTGGGCCACCTTCGGGCCAGCCCGACCCGTGAGCCGAGCAGTCGGCCCGGTCAGCCGAGCAGCCCGGCGGCGCGCAGGTCGCGCAGCGCCTCGTCGCGGAGCCTCCGCTTGAGGATCTTGCCCGTGGCGGTCCGGGGCAGCGGGATCATGGTCACGGTCAGGTACTGCGGGATCTGGAATCGACCCAGATGGTCGACCAGGTAGGCCTGGAGCTCGTCGGGGTCCAGGCCCGGCGCCCCGTAGACGGTGGCTCCGACCTCCTCGCCGAGCCGCTCATCGGGCACCCCGTAGACGGCGGCCTCGCGCGCGAGCGGGTGGGTGAGGATCGCCGCCTCAACGTGTCCGCAGCCGATGTTCTCGCCGCCTCGGATGATCAGGTCCTTGATCCGGTCGACGATCGTCACGAAGCCCTCGTCGTCGATCCGGGCGACGTCGCCGGTCCGGAACCACGGGCCGTCGAAGGAGGCCTCGGTGTCCTCGGGCCGGTTCCAGTAGCCGACGAAGACCGACGACCCCCGCACCTGCAACTCGCCGGCCTCGCCCGGGGGCAACGGCTCCCCGTCGTCGCCGACGACCCGCAGGTCGAGCACCGGCGCCGCCCGACCCGAGGTGTCCGGTCGATCGAGGTACTCGGGGCCGGTGATCCCGGCACCGATGGCGTTCGTCTCGGTCATCCCCCACCCGTTGTTGGGCGCCGCCCGGGCGAACGAGGTGCTGATGCGTCGGACCTGCTCGGGCGGACGGGGGGCGCCACCGCCACCCACCAGCCGCAACGAGGACAGGTCGTGGCCGGTCTCGGCGGCCACCCGCAGCAGGTCGCCGGTCATGGCCGGCGTGGCGACGAACGAGTTGATACGTTCCGCCTCGATCAGCGCCGCGGCCACCTCGGGGTCCCAGCGGTGCATGGCGACCACCTTGCGCTGGGCCCGCAGGCTCAGCAGCGCCACCGCGTGGCACCCGGTGACGTGGAACAGCGGCACCCCGAGCAGCGCCGCGGGCTGCGGCGGCGCCGGGCGATCGGCAGCCGCACCCCGGGCCACTGGCGCACCGCCGTCCCGGGCCGCTCGCCGGGCCGCCGTCAGTCGCGAACCGACCAGCGTGTCGAGCTCCCAGCTCAACAGGGCGTTGATCACGTTGCGGTGCGTCGAGAGCACCCCCTTGGGATGGCCGGTCGACCCGGAGGTGTAGAAGATCGTGGCCGGATCGTCGGCCGTGGGCGCCTGTTCGGACCAGTGGGCACCGGCGTCGAGCGCCATCCGGATCAGCGCCCGCAGGTCACCGACCACCGTCCTGACCCGGGCGATCTGTGACCCGTCGGCGTCCACGGCCAGCACTGCGGACAGTCCGGTGTCCACGTCGGACAGCTGGGCGACCCGCTCGCCGTCGGCGAGCAGCACCTTGGCACCGGAATCGCGCAGGCCGTAGTCCAGCTCCTCGGCGGTCCACAGCGAGTTCATGGCGACCGCCACCGCGCCGACCGAGGTGGCGGCGAGCAGCCCGATCACCCACTCGGGGTGGTTCCGCATGGAGATCGCCACGCGATCACCCGGACCGACCCCGAGGTCCTCGACGAGCACCCGACCCAGGGCGGCCGCCCGGTCGGCGGCGTCGGCGAAGGTGAGGCGTTGGTCGCCGTACACGTAGAAGTCGAGATCACTCCGGGCGGCCTCGAGGAGATCCCGCAGCGTGGGCGGCGCCGAGACGAACACCCGCTCGGGCCCCCGGATGCCGTCCCGCTCCCCCAGCTCGTAGGGCTGCCCGGGAGCGGACATCTCGGCCAGGATCTCGGCACGGCTCGTCACGCCGGGAGGCTACCCGTGACCGGGTCTGGAAGACTGCGCCGGAACCGCCCACCGGCATCCCGCCGGGGCGCAGACAGGAGCACCACGTGAAGTTCGGCATCGCCTTCGCCAACGTCCTCACCTTCACCGAGGAGCCGGGCCTGAGCACACTCGCCCGCTCGGCCGAGGCGGCCGGCTTCGAGTCGCTGTGGACAGTCGAGCACGTCATCTACCCCGAGGGCTACGAGTCGGCCTACCCCTACGACCCGAGCGGGAAGATGATGATGGCCACGGACACGCCGCTGCCCGACCCGCTCATCTGGCTGGCGTTCGTCGGCGCCGCCACCGAGCGCATCCGGCTGGCGACGGGCATCCTGATCCTCCCCCAGCGCAACCCGCTGGTCCTGGCCAAGGAGGTCGCCACCCTGGACCGCCTCACCGGGGGCCGGGTCGAGCTGGGCATCGGCGTCGGCTGGCTCCGTGAGGAGTTCGACGCCCTCGGCGTGCCCTTCGAGCGCCGCGGCGCCCGGACCGACGAGTACATCGCCGCCATGCGGGCGCTGTGGGACGCCGACAACGCCGAGTACCACGGCGAGTTCGTCGACTTCGGCCGGGCGAGCGTGAACCCCAAGCCCGTGCACGGCCGGGTGCCCATCACCGTCGGCGGTCACAGCCGGGCGGCGGCGGAGCGCGCCGGACGCCTGGGCGACGGCTTCTTCCCCGGCAAGGGTGACATCGCCGAGCTCGTCGACGTGGTCCGCCAGACGGCCGCCGACGCCGGACGGGATCCGGAGGCCATCGAGATCACCTTCGGCGACGAGGCCGTCCTGGGCGACGACCCGGTGGGCGCCGTGGAGCGACTGGCCGCCGCCGGGGTCGACCGGGTGATCGTGCCGTCGTTCCTGTTCCTGGCCGACCCCGAGTCGGCGCTCGGCGAGTTCGGCGAGCGCGTGATCGCACCGACGGCCCACCTGGGCCGGTCCCGGGGCGACTGAGGACCGGCTGCGGGATACTGGACCGGTGAGCGAGCCACGACACCTGCCGGCGTTCCTGCACCCGTTCGCCCGGCCGACCGCCGACCACTTCATCGAGATCGTCCGGGGCGAGGGCGCGCTCGTCTGGGACCGCGACGGACGCGAGTACGTCGACGCGCTGGCCTCGCTCTGGTACTGCCAGGTCGGCCACGGCCGGGCCGAGATCGCCGACGCCGTGGGCGACCAGCTCCGGACGCTCGATGCCTTCCACGCCTTCGAGCTGTTCACCAACCCGGCCGCCGAACGGCTGACACGCGAGCTGGTCGACCTCGCGCCCATGGCCGACGCCCGCGTGTTCCTGACGAACTCCGGCTCCGAGGCGGTCGACACCGCCATGAAGCTGAGCCGACTGTTCTGGGCCTGGCAGGGCCGCCCGGAGCGCGACCTGATCGTCAGTCGTGACCGCGCCTACCACGGGGTGACCTACGGGGGGACGAGCGCCCAGGGATTGGCGCCGAACAAGGAGCACTGGGGTGAGCTGCTGGGCGGCGTGGTGCAGGTGCACGCCGACTCCCTCGAGGAGGTCGAGCGGCAGCTCGCCGAGCACGGCGACCGGATCGCCGCCGTGGTCGCCGAACCGGTCCAGGGGGCCGGTGGCGTGTTCCCGCCGGCCGACGGCTACCTGCAGGGACTCCGCGAGCTCTGCGACCGCAGCGGCGCCCTCCTGGTGTTCGACGAGGTGATCACCGGGTTCGGCCGACTCGGCACCTGGTGGGGGGCGGAGCGCTACGGCGTCACACCCGACCTGCTCACCTTCGCCAAGGGGGTGACCTCGGGCTACCAGCCGCTCGGAGGCGTGCTGGTCGGACCCCGGGTCCGTGAGGTGCTGGAGGCCGACGACACCCGGTGGTTGCGCCACGGCTTCACCTACTCGGGCCACCCCGCCGCCTGTGCTGCGGCGTCGGCCAACCTGGCCGTGCTGCGCGACGACGACCTGCTCGACCGGGTCGCGGCGATCGGCGAGCGTCTGCGACCCGGCCTGCAGTCGATCGTCGACGACGGACTGGCCGCCGGGGTGCGCGGCACCGACGGCATCTGGGCCCTCGCCCTGCACCCCGACGACTCGGCGATGGTCGTCCGCGACGAGATGCTCGGGCTGGGGGTGATCCCCCGGCCCATCGCCACCCACTCCCTGGCGTTC
>SXMI01000231.1 GCA_005777415.1 Actinomycetota bacterium
AGCACCTGGCCGAGGACGCCGGCACCGAGGTGACCCCCGCCGCCATGTGGGCGGCCTTCGAGGGCGTCTACCTGACGACCCCGGAGTCGGACGACGGGATCGCGTTGCGGTCCGCCGAGGCGACGACCAACTCGACGATCTCCCGGGTGACCGCGCAGCTCACGGTCGGCGGCGAGCCGGTGACGGTCGTCGGCGAAGGCGGCGGGCCCATCTCGGCCTTCGTCCACGCCCTGCGCGACGGTCTGGGCCTGGACCTCGAGGTGGTCGACTACTCCGAGCACGCCGTGTCGGCGGGCACCGATGCCACCGCCGCGGCCTACGTCGAGCTCCGGGCCCCCGACGGTCGATCGCACTGGGGGGTCGGCCTGGACGAGAGCATCCTGACCGCGTCGTTGAAGGCGGTGGTCTCCGGGGCCAACCGCCTGGCGCTCACCGCCGACGGCTCAGTCTGAGCCGCCGGAGTTGCTCGAGCCGGAGCTGCTGGAGCCGGAGCTGCTGGAGCCGGAGCTGCCGGAGCTGCCGGAGCCGCTCGAGCGCGGCGCCTTCGTCGTCGGCGGGCCGGTCGACACGGCGTCCTCGCGGTCGCTGCCGCCGGGCACCGTCTCGGTGGAGGTGTCCTCGACCGTCGTCGACGACCCCGAGGAGCTGCCCGAGCCACCCGAGTCGCCGTCGGACCCCGAGGAGTCCTCACCCGGCAGCGTCGTGCTGGTGGCGTTCGATCGGAGGATCCCGTTGTAGGCCGAGACCTGGTCGAGGCACTCGCCGGTGAACCCCTTCGCCTGCACCGCCCGACGGACGGACGCCTCGACCTGGCCCCGGTCGAGACGACCCGAGACGATGGCGTCGGTGAGCCGGCGGGTGGTGTCGGCCACCGCCTCGGAGCCCGCCACGATCACGACGTCGGCCCCGGCTGCGATGGCGAGCTCCGCGGCCTGGTCCTGGGTGGTGATGTCCGTGACCGCCTGCTCGCTCAGGTCGTCGACGACCACCAGTCCGCTGAAGCCCTGGGCCTCGCGCAGCTCGCCGGTGATGGCGGCCCGGGAGATCGTCGCGGGCTCGCCGTCCTGGGTGAGGCCCGGGATCTCGACGTTGCCGACCAGGATCGCAGGGACGCCGGCGTCGATGGCGGCCTGGAAGGGCAGCAGGTCGGCGGCCTGCAGCTCGGTGAGCGACGGCACCGTGGCCGTGCCCCCGATCGGGTCCTGGTCGGCGGACCCGATGCCCGGCCAGTGCTTGACGACCGGGAGCAGGCCCGACTCCTCGACGGCCGGTACCACGGCGTCGATGAACGGGGTCACCTCGGCCGGGTCGGAGGAGTACGTCCGTCCGCCCATCCCGCCGCCCGATCCGGCATCCGCCGTGGGGGCCAGGAGCACGGTGACGCCCAGCTCGGCGACCGCCGAGGCGTGGTCGCCCATCGTCGCTGCGGCCTCCTGGGGCGTGCCCTGCCCCTGCTGGGGTGGGCCGGGGATCGCGTCGAGCGCGTTCACGAGGGGCTGGACGCCCCCGCCCTCCTCCTCGACGGCCACGGCGACGCGCATCGGCGCGTCGGCCACGGCCTCGGCGATCTGGTCGCCGACCTCGCTCGACTGCTCACCGTCCAGGACGATGCCGCCGATCGTTCCGTCGGCGAGCACCTCCGTGGCCTCGTCGGGCGACTCCACGACCGCCCAGATCATCTGCGCCGCCTGGGCCTCGGGCGGCAGCATCTGGGCGCAGTCGGGGGGCAGGGTGGTGCTCACCTCGACCAGCGACGTCGTGGTGGTCACCTCGACCTGTGCGGTCGTCGTCCCGACGCACGCGGTGGCACCCAGCGCCGTGATGGCCAAGGTCGCCCAGGCGGTCGTGACGGGCCGGCTCCGTCGGGTCCGGTCCGGCCGATGCGTCCCCACCGGCCAGACCGTAGCGGGGGATCGGGTCCCGAACGGGTCAGCTGCGCCAGACTGCTGCCCGTGGCCGTCGAGCACGCGTCGTTGCGATCGGACGCCGGGAGCCGGTTCCGGCGGTCCCGGGTCGGCGTGTGGTTCTGGGAGCTGGGCTACCGGATCGGACCGAACCTCTGGGTGACCCCCATGTGCACGGCGGCGGTCGCCATCGGCGTGTTCGGGATCACCCGGCGGCTCGACCCGCTGGTGGACGATCCCGACGGCATCCGGCTGGTCCCCGAGTTCCTGGTGGCCCGCACGCCGGCCGACGCCGCCCTGGTGCTCAGCGCGCTCCTCGCCGCCCTGGCCACCGCGCTGACGCTGGTGTTCTCCACGAGCGTGCTCACGTTCTCGCTCGCCACGTCGCAGCTCGGCCCCCGGCTCATCCGGAGGTTCATCGAGGATCCCGTCACCCAGCTGGCGCTCGGGATCCTGCTGTCCGGCGTGGTGCTGAGCACGCTCACGCTCGCCTCGGTGCGCACGGGCGCGGGCGCGGCCGGGGTCCCCGAGGTCTCGTACGCGACCACCGTGCTCCTCGCACTGGCCTGCTTCGTGGTGATCGTCGTGTACGTCCATCGGGTGGCCACCTCGATCCAGGCGCCGCGGGTGGTGGCCTCGGTGGTGGCGGACCTCGACCGGACCATGACCGAGCTGGACCTGGAGTACCGCCGACTCGGCCGCTGCGACAACCGGGCAGCCGTGGAACGGCGGGTCGCCGAGGTGGAGGCCGACGGGGCCGACGTGCTCGCCGTCAACGACGGGTTCGTCCAGGTCATGGACCTGGACCGGATCCTGGCGCTCGCCGAACGCGACCGCTTCACGCTCGTCATGCGTCGACGTCCCGGCCAGTTCGTGGTCCGGGGTCAGGCGATCGCCCGGGTCGGTCCGGCGGATGCGCTCGTGTCGGCCCGCCGGGCGGTGGACGAGGCCGTCGAGATCGGCGACTCACGCACCCGCCGCCAGGACCTGGAGTTCGCGCTCTACCAGGTGGTCGAGATCGGGCTGCGGGCGCTGTCGCCGGCGGTCAACGACACCTTCACCGGCATGACGTGTGTGGACTGGCTCACGGCCGCGCTGTGTCGGCTCGGCCAACAGCAGCCGGACACGGGCGGGATGCTCGGCCGGGACGGCGAGATCCGGTTGGTCGAGCGGCCCGTCCCGTTCTCACGGCAGGTCAAGGCCGCCTACGACATGCTGCGTCAGGCGGGCGCCGGCAACCCGGCGGTGATGATCCGCATGCTCGACGACCTGGCGACGCTCGCCCGCCACGTGGACGTCGCCCATCTCGACGACGTCGACGCCCAGGCCGAGGCGGTCCTCGCCAGCGGGCTGTCCCACCATCCCGTCGCCGCCGACGCCGACGAGATCCGACGCCGCTACCGGACGGTGGCCGGTGCGATCGCCTCCCGGCGCAACGGTGGGGATGCCGCCGCCGGGACGGGTACGGTGCCCGGATGAACCCCACCGACGTACCCACCGGCGACCGGATGCGCGCTGTGGTCCTCGACCCCGACGCGGACCCCGTCCTGGACCGTTCCCGCCTGCGGTTCGCCGCCATGATGGTGGTCGTCGGCGTGGCGCACTTCGTGGCGCCGAGGTTCTTCGAGCGCATCGTGCCGCGTTGGTTCCCGTGGGCGCGTGAGGCGGTCGTCGTCTCCGGGGTGGCCGAGGTGGCCTCGGGCGTGCTGCTCGCCGTCCCGGCCACGCGTCGGCTCGGGGGCCTGCTGGCGACCGCCACGATCGTGGCCGTCTACCCGGCCAACATCCAGATGGCCGTCGATGCGAGTCGTGGCGAGGACGTCGGTGTGCCCGCCTGGGCGGCCTGGCTCCGGCTGCCCATGCAGATCCCCATGATCCGCCGGGCGTGGAGCTTCACCCGCTGAGTCGCCGAGCCGGCTGGGTCACCGATCCGGCCGGGGGTACGGCAGGCCCGGGTGACCGAGCAGGTCGAGCGGGTCGCACACGGAGCGCATGGTCGCCATCAGGGCCACGACGGGGTCGGTCGCGGTCCGCCGCCACCACGCCGCGTTGGCCGGCCCCACGCCGTGCTCGGCGCTGAAGGTCCCGCCGAACTCGTCGACGGCGATCGCGAACACGAGGTCGTGGACCGAGTCGACGAGGGTCTCGTCGACGGCGTGGCCGGGCGGGAACACCACGTTCAGGTGGACCCCGCCGTCGCCCCAGTGTCCGAAGTCGGCGACCGTGGCGTCGGGCCAGCGGTCCCGGACCGCCGCCGTCGCCCGGGTGACCAGGTCCGGCAGGGCGGCACGCGGGACGGCCACGTCGTGGCCGATGACCCGTCCCGATCGGGCGAGTCCCTCGGTGATGGCGTGGCGGACGGCCCAGGCCCGCGCCGGCGGCAGGACGAGCGCCCCCGAGGTGTCCACCGGAGCCGTCGCCGCGGCCGCCACCAGGTGCTCGCCGCACCCGGCGGG
>SXMI01000232.1 GCA_005777415.1 Actinomycetota bacterium
CGTCGACAACTCCATGCGCACCGCCCGGGAGGAGATCTTCGGTCCGGGGCACGGCGTGATCCCCTACGAGGACGACGCCGACGCCGTGCGAGTCGCCAACGACTCCGACTACGGGCTGTCCGGGTCGGTCTGGTCCAGCGACATCGACCGGGCGCTCGCCGTGGCCCGCGGCGTCCGCACGGGCACCTACACGATCAACGGGTTCTCCATGGAGTTCAGCGCACCCTTCGGCGGCTTCAAGAGCTCCGGGGTCGGCCGGGAGCTCGGCCGGGAGGGCCTCGAGGAGTTCCTCGAGGTCAAGTCCATCTGCCTCCCCGAGGGCACCGAGCCCACGCTGCAGTCCTGACGGCGGGGCCCGGCGCCGTGTGATCGGTCAGATCGGCGTCAGGTCCATCCGCGCCTCGCGCAGGCCGAACACGAACGCGTTCGGCATCTCCACGACGGAGTCCGGGTGCAGGTCCAGACGTTCGACGCGGCCGACCAGCTCCTCGAGGAACACCCGGATCTCGAGTCGCGCCAGCGACGACCCCAGACAGAAGTGGGTGCCGAACCCGAAGCTCAGGTGGTGGTTGGGCGACCGGGTGAGGTCGAGGTCGTCGCCATCGTCGAAGTACGCCTCGTCCCGGTTGGCCGACGAGTAGCAGAGCACCACCTGTTGGCCCCGACGGATGGTCACCCCGCCGAGCTCCACGTCGCTCAGCGCCACCCGGCACATGTTGTGGATCGGCGTCACCCAGCGGATGCACTCCTCGACCGCCACCGACAGGTCCGCGCCCGAGCGGAGCAGCGCCCACTGCTCGGGCCGGCGGGCGAGCTCGATCATGGACCGGGCGATCACCGTCCGGGTCGTCTCGGCGCCGCCGTCCAGGAGCAGCAGGCAGTCCGAGATCACCTGGTCCACACCGAACTCGTGGCCCGGCACCGACGCCGTCGTCCACACCGACACCACGTCGTCTGCCGGACAGGCCCGCTTGGACTCGAACAGCTCGGCCGATGCCGCTGCGAACTCCATGGCGGCGCCGATCCCGTCCTCGGTGAAGTACCGGGGACCGCCGCCCAGCATGATCGTGCGCTCCGACCACTCCTGGAGCTGCGGGAACATCTCCTCGGGGAAGCCGAGCAGCAGGCCGATCATCTCGGCCGGCAGCGGCGCCGCGAGCTCGCTGACGACCTCGACCGGACCACCGTGGTCGAGCGCCGCGTCCAGCAGGCCCCGCACGGTGGCCCGCACGTGGTCCTCCCAGGTCGACACCGCCCGGGGCGTGAACCGGCGGGCCACCAGGTTCCGCCGGGCCTGGTGGTGCGGATCGTCCAGGCCGATCATGGCCGGGTCCGCCGGGATGTTCGGGCGGTACCCGCCCTTCTCCTGGTCGGCACTTGTGAACAGGTCCTTGCGCCGCTCCACCTCGACCACGTCGTCGTAGCGGGTGACCGCCCACAGCTCGTTGGTCGCATCCCAGTAGACCGGCTCGTTCGCCCGCATCCAGGCCCAGGTCGGGTACGGGTCGCCGGCGTGGAAGTCCCCGTCGAGCAGGTCGACCTCGGGGCGTCCGGTCACCACGGGCTCAGTCCGTTCCGTGCGGCGGGACCAGACCCGCCACGGCGTCGTCCCCGAAGAACGCCCGGGCCGCCGGCTCGAAGTCCGGACCCCGACGCAGGTGGTGTCCGCCGTCGACGCTGAGCGACGTCCCCGTCACCCACCCGGACTCGGGGCCGAGCAGGAACCGGACCGCAGCGGCGACGTCGTCCACGTGACCGGTGCGGGACACCGGCATGTTCGTCAGGTACGAATCCATCACCTGTTCGTCGTCCATGATCATCGACACCAGGTCGGTGTCGACGATCCCCGGACGGACCGAGTTGACCCGGACGCCGGCCCGGCCCAGCTCGTCGGCCGTCTGGCGCACCAGGGCGTCGATCGCCGCCTTCGACACGCAGTACGGGCCCATGTACGGGTGGGTGACCGCAGCGGCGATCGACGAGATGGCGACCATGGAGCCGCCACCGTTGCGGGCGATGGCCGCCCCGGCGTGCTTGAACAGCAGGAACGTGCCCGTCGCGTTGGTGGCCAGGACGTCGGTCCACTCCTCGAGCGGCGTCGTCACGATCGGCCCGAGACCACCGCGTCCCGCCGAGGCGACGGCGAACGACAGGGGCGCCAGCTCGTCGGCCGCGGCCACCGCCGCCGCGACGGCGTCCTCGTCGGTCGTGTCGCCCACGGCGCTCACCACCCGAGCGCCACCGGCCAGGTCACCCGCCAGGTCGGCGGCGCCGGCGTCGAGCCGTTCGGCGGTCCGGCCGGTCAGGACCACCGAGGCTCCGTCACGCACCAGTCGCCGGGCGCACTCCAGGCCGATGCCGCTGCCGCCGCCGGTGACGACAGCGCTGGTACCCGCCAGTGGGAGATCTCGTTGCTCGCTCATGGCGCGCACGCTACCCGGAACGGACCGGGCGTCCGGGCGGGTCCGGGTTCAGGCGACGAGCGTGTTGAGCACCGAGCCGGTGGAACCGGGGAGGCCACCCGTGCCACCCGCACCGCCGGTCCCACCACCGAAGGTCGGCGTCCCGGTCGGGGCGCTCGCAGCGTCGCGCTGCAGACCGACGGCCGCACCACCGCCGCCGCCACCACC
>SXMI01000233.1 GCA_005777415.1 Actinomycetota bacterium
CCCCGCGTGCAGCCGCGGAAGACCTCGACGTTCAGCCGGTCGTGGACGACCTCGGTCAGCGGGACCAGCTGCGACTTCGGGTAGGGCCACTCGCCCAGGTCGGCGATGGTGCGCTTCTCGACGACCTCGGGCACGCCGGGCCAGCGGGGCTCGATGGCCCGGATCCGGGCCCCCTCGTAGCTGACCTCGTAGGCCGCCGGGACGTACACGCCCGGCACGGCGGCGAGCGCCTCGAGCACGGAGCGTCGGTCCTCACGGCCGGACGCCTTCCAGGCCAGCACGACGTCGGTGATCTCGCCCACCACCTCCTCGCCGTCGCCGAGGACGACCAGGTCGACGAAGTCCGCCACCGGCTCCGGGTTGTAGGTGCAGTGACCACCGATGCACACCAGCGGATGGTCGGCCCGTCGCTCGGCGGCCCGGACGGGCACACCAGCCAGGTCGATCAGGTTCACCAGGTTCGTGTACGTCAGCTCGGCCGACAGGTTGAAGCCGATCAGGTCGAACGCACCGGCGGGGCGGTGGCCGTCCACGCTGAACAGCGGGAGGCCGTGCGCCCGGAGCTCGGCCTCGAGGTCGACCCACGGGGCGTACGCGCGCTCAGCGACACCGTGCGGGTGCTCGGCGACGATCTCAGCGAGGATCTGCAGGCCCTGGTTGGGCAGGCCGATCTCGTAGGTGTCGGGGTAGGTGAAGAGCCACGAGACCGGACCCCCGGGCGAGCTGGAGGACCAGTCGGGCGGCACGGCGCCGTCCTCGCAGCCGATGTAGCGAGCAGGCTGCTCGACCCTCGGCAGCAACGGCTCGAGGCGGTCCCACAGCGACCCGGGCGGACTGGACACAGCGGCCGTCGGGGCGGTCATGGTGGGCCGAGTCTACCGGAGGCGGCGGCTCGGGACCGTACCCGGCCCGCCGGTCAGCTGAAGCGGTGCATGTGCACCGACTGGACGAGGCCCACGGCGAGGAAGGACACGAGCAGGGACGACCCGCCGTAGGACACGAACGGGAGCGGGATCCCCGTCACCGGCATGATCCCGAGTGCCATCCCGACGTTCTCGAAGATGTGGAACAGGAACATGCACATGACGCCCACGCAGATGAGCGTGCCGAGCGCGTCGGCGGCGAGCTGCGCCGCCCGCCAGCACCGCCAGATGATCACCCCGAGCAGGACCACGAGGACGCTGGAGCCGAGGAATCCGAACTCCTCCCCCACCACGGTGAAGATGAAGTCGGTCTGCTGCTCGGGGACGTAGCCGCCACGCGTCTGGGGGCCGTTCGCCAGCCCGTAGCCGGTGAGCCCACCCGAACCGATCGCCTTCTGCGCCTGGTCGACGTTGTACGACTGGCCGTTCGGCGTGACGAACGAGGTGAGCCGCTCGGTCTGGTACTCGTCGAGCGCCCCGGAGTTCAGGATCACCAGGATCGCCACGATGCCCAGCGACACCAGCACCCCCAGGTGCTTCATCTGCACGCCGGCCACGACCAGCATCCCGATGCCCATGACGATGAAGACCAGTGCCGATCCCAGGTCCGGCTGCAGCAGCGTCAGCCCGACGGGCAGGGCGAGCAGGCCGAGCGCGGCGGCCAGACGACGCAGGTCCACCCGGTCGACCGACCCCAGGTACGCCGCGATCGCCAGGATCGTGGCGAGCTTCGCGAACTCGGCGGGCTGCAGGGAGATCGGCCCGAACCGGTACCAACCGCTGGTCCCGTTGACGACTGCACCCAACGGGGTGAGGACGCCGACGAGCAGCACGATCCCGACGGCGTAGAGCGCCTGCCACCAGTCGGCGACCCGCCGGTAGTCGACCAGCGCCAGGCCGGCGGCACCCGCCGCACCGACGACGGCGAACATCGTCTGCCGGAGCACGAAGCCGTTCCCGTCGGAGAACCGCCGGGTGGCGCTGTAGACGAGGAGCAGGCCGATGACGACGACGGCGCCGACCGCCCCGGCGAGCACCAGGTCGACGTGGCGCCTCGGATCGCCCAGGTTCCGGGAGCGGAAGCCGCTCGGGGCGGCGGTCGAGCTGAGCATCAGCCCGGACCCCCGGACCCCACGTCGTCCAGACTCGCCTGGGCCGCCTGGCTCTCGGCCGCCCGGCACTGGGCCGCCGCTGCGACCGGACACGCCGCCGGCAGGGACCCGTCGCTGGCCGGCGCCAGGATGCGGAACGCCAACGGCGCGGCGACGTCGCCACCGAATCCGGCTTCGGGGATCACCACCGACACCACGTACTCCGGCGGCACGCCGGCACCGACCGGACCCCATCCGGCGAACAGCGCCGAGTCGGCCTTGCCGGCGACCTGGGCCGTTCCCGTCTTGCCCCCCATCGGCCACGCCGTCGGTGACGCCTCCCACGAACCGCTCGCGGTGCCGTCCGGGTCCTGGGTCACCCCGATGAGTCCGGCGAGGAGCTTCAGGTAGAAGTCGGCCGGCATCTCCACCCGACCGACCTCCTCGGGGGTGATGGTCCGGACGACCTCGTAGTTGCCGGGCTCGCCCGGCGGTTCGGCCGGGTCGACGGGCCGGGTGACCTTGGAGATCACCTGGGGTCGGTAGCGCACGCCGCCCGTGGCGATCGTCGCGTAGACCTCGGCGAGTTGCAGGGGCGTCACCAGGACGTCGCCCTGGCCGATCGAGGTGATCACGTTGTCGCCGGTGAACCAGTCGCCGGTGAGGAACACGTCGGGGTTCGCCTCGAACGCCGCCCGACGGTTCTCCGGGGTCGGCATCCGACCGGGGCTCTCGCCCGGGAGGTCGATGCCCGTGGCCGACCCGAGTCCGAACTCACCCGCTGCGTCCTGGATCGGGGTGTCGCCCAGTCGCACCCGGTCGTTCCACAGCAGCTCGGCGAGCCGGTAGTAGTAGACGTCCGAGGACACGGTCATGGAGCGGGCGAAGTCGACCTCGCCGAGCTTCTGGCGGCCGGCGTTCTGGCACGTGCAGCCGGCGCCCTCGCAGCCCTCGAGCGTGTAGGTGCCGCCGTCGACGATCTCCTCGTTGCCCGGGCCGATGGCCCCGGCGCGCCAACCCGCCAGCGCCGTGACCGGCTTGAAGGTCGAACCCGGTGCGTAGGTGCCCTGGAGCGCCCAGTTGAACAACGGCCGGCCGTTGTTGGGGTCGTTGAGCTGCTCCCAGAGGTCCGAGGAGATGCCGTTGACGAGGATCGTCGGGTTGTAGGCGGGGTACGAGGCCATGGCCAGGACCTGCCCGGTCCCGGGTTCGATGATCACGACCGACCCCTGGGGCGCGTTGAGCGTGCCCTCACCGCTCTCCCGGCCGCGCAGCGAGCGGATCTTGGCCGCCAGGAGCCGCTCGGCGTGGGCCTGCAGGTCCAGGTCGATCGACAGCCAGACGTCGTCGCCCGGCACGGCCTCGGTGCGGTCGATCTCGCCCAGCACCTCGCCGCGGGCGTTGACCTCGATCGTCCGCCGGCCCGGGACGGCCCGCAGCGTCGCCTCCTGTGCGGACTCGATCCCGCCCTTCCCGTAGCTGTCGCCCGGTTGGTACTCCTTGAGCGGCCCGTCTCCGGGGGCCGTGGTGGTCGTGGAGGGGGCCTGCCCCTCCCCCGCCGGATCCTCGGACCCGCCCCGGACGTCGGCGAGCTCCTCCTCGTTGATCTCGCCGACGTAGCCGATCAGCTGCGCCGCCACCGAGCCGTAGGGGTACGACCGCACCGTCCGCCGCTCGACGACGACACCGGGGAACCGGCCAGCACGCTCGGCGAGGTACAACTCGACGTCCTCGGGCACCTCCTCGGCCACCGGGACGTACTCCTGGGGCGCGTACCGGGCGTCGGCGTAGCGCCGCTCGACGGTACCGAGCTTGGTGGGGACGCCCAGACCCGTGAGCGTGTCGGCCAGGTCGGCGAAGATCGCCTGCCGCTCCGACTCGTCGAGCTTGCGGAGCGGCTCACGGTCGAGGGCCACCACGATCGTCGTCCGGTTGTCGACGATGATCCGACCGTTCCGGTCGAGGATCCGGCCGCGTGGCCCCTCCTCGTGGACCACCCGGAGCCGGTTGGACTCCGAGGCCGCCTCGAAGCGCTGCCGGTCGATCCCCTGCAGGAACCAGAGCCGGACGAACAGGGCGGCGAACAGGCAGAGCGCCACGATCCCGATGGCGCTGAGTCGCACCTGGGTGGAGTTCGTGTCCATGTGGGCTCGGGTCGCTCGTTCGTGGGGGTCGGGGGTGGTCGCCGTCCGGCGACATCAGCGGATCCGCACCGCCGAACGGTCGTCGCCCGCCCACCGGCACACCGCCAACGCCGGGACGCACAGCGCTGCGTTGACGAGCGAGACGATACCGACGATCGCGATCAGGTTCGGGTCAGCCAGGCTCTGCGAGCCGAGCAGATGCCCCAGCGCGGCGTAGAGGACCGTGCCGGCGGCGCTCAGGCCTGCGGTCGCAGCCACCCACACCGGTGTCGACGGCCGGACCACCGTGTCGCCTGCCACACCGGCGGCGTAGCCGACGAGCGTCGAGGCGAGCGTCGCCACCCCGAACCGGGTGTGCAGGAACAGGTCGGCCACGAGGCCGCAGACGAACCCCACCACGACCCCGCGACCGGGACCACCGCTCAGACCGGCGGCCACCGTGAGGAGGAGGAGCAGGTCCGGGTGGACACCGAACAACGACAGGTCACCCACCAGCGACACCTGCGCAGCCGTCACCACGGTCAGCACGAGGGCCCACCGGACCGCCGGCGACTCGAGGCTCATGGGGAGGGCTCCGGGCTCACGTCGGGGGCTCCCACTCGAGCACCTGCACGACGTCGAGCTTGGTCAGCTCGGCGGAGAGCGTCACCTCGAGCAGCTGCTCCCGGGTCGTCGGGCTCGGATCGATCCGGCTCACGACACCGACCGGGATGTCGGGCGGCATGATCGAGGTGCTCAGCCCCGAGGTCAGCACGGCCTCGCCCGTCCGGACGGGATCCTCGAGGTCGATCCCCCGGTCGACCACGAAGGTGCCGCGGGCGCCGGCGCCGCGGCCGACGCCGAGGTCCTGGGTCGAGGCCAGGCGGACACCGATCACGAACTCGGGATCGGTCGCCAGCTGGACCACCGAGGTGGACGACCCCACGCGCTCCAGACGCCCGACCAGACCCGACCGGGTGACGACCGGCATGCCCTCGGCCAGGCCGCTCGAGCTGCCCTTGTCGATCTCGACCCGGTAGTCCGCGAAGTTCGAGTACGCCCCCGAGGACACCCGTGCCACCTGGGTCGGGATCCCGTCGACGTAGCCGAGCTCGAGCTGCTCGTTGAGCCGCCGGAGCTGCTCCCGGGCGCTCTGCTCGAGCACCCCCTCGGACTCGAGCTCACCGATCCGGTCGCGGAGCTGTTGGTTCTCGGCGACCAGGTCGTCGTAGCCGGTGATGCCGTTCCAGGCGTTGCGGAACGGTGCCGTGAGGGTGTCGACCACCCCGCCGAACGGCGACGCCGTGTCGGAGGCGACGGAGCGGGCCGAGTTGAACACCGGCAGTCCGCCCGCGTCGAGGGCGATGAGCGTCACGGCGACGAGCGAGCAGACGACCAGGAGGTACCGGGTGCGTCGACGGGTGGCGACCGGCCGCACGGGGTCAGTCGCGGTTGGACGAGAAGAGGATCCCGCGCAGGGCGTCGAACTCCTCGAGCGCCTGCCCGGACCCCAGCGCGACGGCCTCGAGGGGCCGCGGCGCGATCCGGATCGGCATGCCGGTCTCGTTGGCCAGACGGTTGGCGAACCCCTTGAGCAGCGCCCCGCCGCCGGCGAGCACGATCCCTCGCTCCATGACGTCGGCGGCGAGCTCGGGTGGTGTCTTGTCGAGCGTCACCTTCACGGCGTCGATGATGGACGAGAGCGGCTCCTCGATCGCCTCGCGGATCTCGTAGGTCGACGTGACGATCGTCTTGGGCAGGCCCGTGACCAGATCGCGCCCGCGGATCTCGGCCTGCAGCTCCTGTTCGAGGGGCCAGGCCGAACCCAGCTCCATCTTGACGACCTCGGCGGTCCGCTCGCCCAGCGCCAGCGAGTACTCCTTCTTGATGTACTGGATGATCGCCTCGTCGAGCTCGTCACCGCCGACCCGCACCGACTGGCTCGTGACGACACCGCCGAGTGAGATCATCGCCACCTCGGTGGTCCCACCACCGATGTCCACGATCATGTTCCCCGTGGGCTCCTGGACGGGGAGCCCGGCCCCGATGGCCGCGGCCATGGGTTCCTCGATGATGTGGGCCGGCTTGCGGGCCCCGGCGAACTCGGCGGCGTCCTGCACGGCCCGCTGCTCCACGCCGGTCACACCGGAGGGCACGCAGATGATCATCCGCGGCTTGGAGAACCGGCTGTTGTGCACCCGCTGGATGAAGTAGCGGAGCATGACCTCGCACACCTCGAAGTCCGAGATGACGCCGTCCTTCAGCGGCCGGATCGCCCGGATGTGGGCGGGGGTCTTGCCGATCATGCGCTTGGCCTCGGTGCCCACGGCGACCGCCCGGCCGTCCTGTTCGCGCACCGCCACCACCGAGGGCTCGCAGAGCACGATCCCCTCGCCCCGGACGTAGACGAGCGTGTTGGCGGTGCCCCGGTCGA
>SXMI01000234.1 GCA_005777415.1 Actinomycetota bacterium
CATCTTCCACGTCGGCGGCGGCACCCTCTCGGTGACCGGCAGCCAGATGTCCCGTCCGGCCAGCCCGGCCCAGGGCGGTGCCGGTGGCTCCTTCGCCTCGCCGGCCAACGGTGGTGTCGGTGGCATCCGCGGCAACTGCGCCCTCATCGGTGGCTGCGGCGGCGGTGCCGACGGCGGTACCGCTGGGAGCGGAAACGCCGGCCCGGCCGGGATCAACGGCCCCAACGGCGTGCTGTTCCGGGTCTGGGACAACGGCACCACGACCAGCTGATCCGAAGCGACCGTGACCCGCTGTGGCGGGTCCGGACGAGTCGAGTGACCGACGAGCGGCCGCACCCCCGGGTGCGGCCGTTCCGCGTCCCCCACCCACCCGGATATAGGGGTCGCGCGCGGGGTACGTGTCGCGCTCAGGAGCCGGAGAACGCGGCCACCCGATGGGTCGTGGTTCCGGTCAGACCGAGATGAGGTCCTCCACCGCGTCGGCCACGTCGTCCAGGTCGAGCACGGGGTCGTCGAACCGGCGCACCGACCGGTAGGTCCGGTCCCGACCTGCTGGCTCGACGAACCAGTCCACGAGACGCTGGGTCGCAACGGTTCGGAGCCTCGGCGGGAGCGCATCCAGGTCGACGGCGGTCAGCCGCCCCGTGGCGACCAGTCGGCCCAGGTCGTAGAGGTCCGAAGCCCGCTTCTCAGATCGGAGGCCGGCCCGCAGTGGGACCACGACCACCTTCATGGCGACCAGCCCCAGAGTCGTGGCGACCCGTCGCCCGGGCGCCACGACGAGCGGCTCGGCGGTCGCCTCGTCCACGGCCACGACGTCCAGGACGGTGGCGTGGTCGTGGGCCCAGGTGTGGGCGACGACGCTGAGTTCGAGGTCCGTGGGCCCGCCGGTAGCAACGAAGGTCGCCTCGACCTGCTCGGCGGACTGAGGGGCGACCTCGATCACGTCCAGGTCGACGCCGTCGTCGAACGAGTAGCGGCTCGGATCGGTGACGGTGGTGGCGAGCCGCCGGAGCGCCAGATCACGTTCGGCGAGACCACGGGTGACCACGTCCAGATCAACCGTGGTCCGATGGGGCACGCCGACACGGCACAGCACCGCCAGCCCGCCGATGAGGCACAGCTCCGTCGGCAGCGACGCCAGGATCTCGACCTCCCGGTGCGTGGTGCCGCCCGGGCGGCCGGACAGGACGACCCTGTCGACGCCACCCGTCACGGAACGATCCCCCACGCCTCGACGATCTCGCGTCCCCGGGCGGGGTCGGCTGCGAGCCGGAGCGCGCAGACCACCGGATGGGCGACCTGCCACGGGTGCGTCTCGTCCGCCGGGTGCTCCTCGTTCAGCGGCAGCCAGCGGACCGGCGGGATCCGGACCCAGGTGCGCGTCGGTGCGTCGCGGTCCACGAACTGCCGGGCCCGACGCAGCGCAGCCGGCGACGTCAGGTCGCACCGCGCCGGCAGGTCGGCGACCGCGGCGATCCGGGCTCCACCGAGCGTGGCGGCCCGCTCGTCGACCCTCACGACGACGTCGGCACCGAGGCGCGCCCCGAGCTCGGCAGCCGGCGCAGCGAGGGGAGTCCACCCGTCGTCGGGCCAGTGGGCCGCCGTCTCCCAGAACAGGTCCGGGAGCAGTGGCAGCCGCGACGACCGGCCGATCAGGCCATCCTGGCCGAAGCGGCCGAGGAGTTCGTGGACCGCCCCGACGCTGCGCGAGATGCGTGGGGCGATCCGGCGTGCGGTGACCGGCTCGGTCGGCTCGACGAGCGCGGCGAGCGCGACCTCCAGACCGACCTGGGTCCACGGGCTCGACGGGCCGGTGCGTTCCGGCGCGACGCCGGGGACCGCCGAGTCGATCCGGACCCCGCTCGCCCAGAGGCGGACATGACCACGACGGTCGAGCCAGCCCCACCCGGCATCCCGCAGGACGCCCCGGCCCGGCTCGCTGATTCGGTCGGCGACCACGACCGCCGGGGTTCGGCGCCGGTGCTCCTGCACCAACTGACTCAGGTCGGCCGGCGTCGGGTGCGCCCGGAGTACCAGGAAGGGAACGACCCGGTTGCCGTCCACCACCACGGCGTCGCGATCGATCCGGCAGGTCAGGCCGACGGCCTGCAGCGCTGCGGCCAACTCGTCGAGGAGTTCGTCGTCCGCACCCGGGGGCGCTGCGCTGGTCTCGCTCATCGGTCTGCCCTCGCCGTGTCGCCCGGCTGCGCCCCGGTGTACCCGGGGTGTCCGGTGAGCCGGGTCCGTCACTCAGGTGATCGTGCCGTCACGAACACCGAACTGAGACTACCGCGATGCGAGCGGAACGCCACATGTGGTCGTCCGTGCCGTCACGAACAGAGAACGGAGACCAGGACCACCGGGCCGTCGACTGCGATGAGCGTCTCCCGACCGTGGACCTCGACGTCGCCGGGCACCTCCACGGCGAACGGACCGGACCGGAGCACCCCGTCCCCGGCGACCGACCAGCTCGAGCCGGCCAACAGTCGCAGCAGGCCGGACCCACCCGACGTGACGAACTCCAGACGGTGGGACCGCTCGCCCAGCTCGACGGCCGCCATCGTGGCGATGCCGTCGCCCGGCCGGATGCCCAGGTGGGCGATGCCGTCCGCGCACCGGACGTGGGCCACGAACGGCACGTACTGGTCGGTCGCGAACGACGGCACGGGCCCGTCAGCCCAACCGATGCTCAGGTCCGGACGCAGCACCGACGTGGCGACCGCATCGCCGAACCTCTGGACGTGTCGACGCTCCTCACGCACCGGCTCCAGCGTCCACGGCAGCTCGACCGACTCGGCGAGCCGCTCGATGAGCGGCAGGAAGGACAGGTCGTGGACATGGTCCGTGTCGGCGTCGACCGAGGCCGGCACGACACCGGCGACGCCGGCGACGTGGAGCCAGAGCCCGAGCAGCGAGACGTACCGGTCCAACCCGAGGCCGTAGGCACGCGAGTACGGACCGCACACCGTGCCCAGGTCCGGGTCCACCAGCACCGACAGTCGACCGCACAACCGACCGATCAGCTCCCGGCCCCAGTCGGCGAACTCCGGCGTGGGCGGGTGGAAGATCCACAACGCCCCGGCGATCAGGTCCACCCCGTCGTAGGTGGGAGAGTTGTACTCGTCCACGTCGCCGGACGACCTCAGCCGCGCCATGGTCCGGCGGGCGCGCATCACCCCCTGCTCGACCAGCACGGGATCGGCATCCAGACGGCCGGCGTGGGCCGCCACCCATGCGTGCAGCAGGTTCGGATTCGTGTACCACTCGGGGATGCGCTCCTCGGGTTCGCCGACCGCACAACGGTGCACGGCTCGCTCCAGGTCATCGATCAGGTCCGAGGGCAGCAGACGACCGTGGTCGAGCAGCGTGACCAGGAGGATCGCCCCCAGGAACTGCCGCCAGTTCGGGTCGTAGTGCAGCCACTCGACCGCATCGTCGCCGGGCGGATCGGCCTGCTCGGCGGTGACCCGGAACGTGCCGTCCCACGGCCGGCCCGGTGCGACGTACTGGTGGCCGAGCACGGCCCGCAGCGCGGCGACCGCCCGGTCGACGGACCCACGGCCAAGGTCGGCGTACGCGCCCAGCGCCGACTCACGGATCGAGTGGAGCCCCAGCGAGGAGAGGTCGACACCCGGCGTCACGCCAGGCGCCATCCGGTCCAGACAGACCTCGGCGTCCCACAGGTCGTCGTGGATCGCGGCGAGCGCGTCGCTCAACGACCGAGCGTCGTCCGCAGCCATCGCCACCCTCCCGTCGACCAGAGCGCCCAGACGACGAGCACGGGCTGGAACCACAGCCGGACGAACCGCTCGGCGTCACTGTCCAGTCCGAAGGCATCACGACCCTCGACCCACTGCGCCACGTTGCCCGGGACGATCAGGACGAAGAACGCCGCGACGACGACACCGACCCAGGCGAGCCGACCGCCCGCGGCCACGAGAGCGACACCGAGCACGACCTCCACGACTCCTGATGCCAGCACCACCAGGTCGGCGTCGAGCGGGACCCACGACGGCACCTGGGCCCGGAACTCGACGCGTTGGCTGGTGAGGTGCCCGATGCCGGCGACGACCAGCACGGCTCCGAGCACCCATCGACCCACTGTGCGCAGCCGTTCACCGTCCATGTCCAACCCCAATCGATCGCCTGGCCACAGCCTGCCCCGTGGAACGCTGTCGGGTCGGCGAATCCGACCACGGCGATAGCGTCGAGGGCACGCACCCGGCCGGCCAGACGACCGGGGTCGATCAGACGGAGGCGCACCATGCCGTTCAGCCCCTACCTCAACTTCCGCGGGAACTGCCGAGAGGCGTTCGAGGCCTACCGAGACCTGTTGGGCGGTGAGTTGTCGATCATGTCGATGGCCGATGCCCCGTCGGACTACGAGGTGCCGGAGGACCAGCGGGACCTGGTCATGCACGCCTACCTGGTGACGGCGCAGGGAGACGAGCTCATGGCCTCCGACGCCCCGCCCGATGAGTCCGGGCCGACTCAGGGCATGTACGTGCACTTCAGCGTGCCGGACGCCGCCGAGGCGGAGCGGGTCTTCAACGGACTGTCCGACGGCGGGCAGGTGGAGATGCCGCTGTCCCCCACGTTCTGGGCCGAGGCGTTCGGGGTGTGCGTGGACCGGTTCGGCACCCCGTGGATGATCAGCGGCCCGTCGACGGACTCCGACGGCCCGGTCGACTAGTCACGCCGCTCGAGTGGACGACGTCGAACTGCTCTCGGCCCCGGACGCCGAAGACCGTCAGCGCCGCATCGCCGGTGCGCTGCTCGCCGCCGGGCTGCAACCGGGGGATCGGGTCGCGTTCGTGGCCACGTCCGGGGCCGACCTGCTCTGCGGCACCCTGGGCGCGCTCCGGGTCGGTGTGATCCCGGTCCTGACGCACGCCGCGCTCCTCCCGCACGAACGTCAGGAGCTGCTGACCGACGCCGACCCGGCGTTGGTCGTCGACGACGAGCATCTGGCACGGCTGCTCGAGGGTCCGGCCACCGAGCTCGCCCCCGCACCGCTCGGGCGGCCGATGCACTACACCTCGGGGACGACGGGCCACGCCAAGGGGGTGTGGAGCGGTGTCCTGAGTGAGGACGAGGGCGCAGCGCTGCTCGCCGAGGAGGTCGACCTGTGGGGGTTCGGCCCCGCCGACGTCCACCTGGTCTGCTCCCCGCTCCACCACTCGGTCGCGGTGCGCTGGGCGGGTTCGACACTGCTGAGCGGAGGCAGCGTGATCCTCACCGGACCGTTCGACGCCGAGCGCACCGCGGACGCGATCGCCACCTTCCGACCGACCACCACGTTCATGGTGCCGGCGCACCTGCAGCGTCTGTTCGCACTCGACGATCTCCCCGACATGTCGGGCTTCCGTCTGGTCGGCCACGCCGGATCGGCCTGCCCCGATCCGGTGAGACGGCGGGCCATCGACACCTTCGGCCGGTCGATCCTGCACGAGTTCTACGGCTCCACCGAGGGCCAGTTCACGGCCGCGACAGCCACCGAGTGGGAGGCGCACCCCGGCACGGTCGGACGGGCCCGCCCCGGACGGACGTTGTCGGTCGACGACGACGGGACGATCTGGTGTCAGGTCCCGACGCACGCGCGCTTCGAGTACTGGCGTGACCCCGACCGGACCGCAGCGGCGTGGCGGCCCGCCACCGACCCGGACCGCTGGGGGTGGTTCACGGTCGGCGACCTGGGTCGCCTCGACGACGACGGGTAC
>SXMI01000037.1 GCA_005777415.1 Actinomycetota bacterium
ACCTGTCGCCGTTCGGGTTCCCGAACTGCGCCAACACCGCGCCGCGGCCCTGGGACGGTCGACTCTTCGCCACCTGGGACGTCGGGCGACCCGTCGAGATCGACCCGGTCGACCTGACGTTCCGGGGCGACGTCGGATCGCAGTCCTCGTGGGGCGCAGCCACCCTGCCGGGCGCCAGCGTGCTGCCGTTCTACTTCTCGACCGCCCATCCGGTCGTCGACCCGGAGCGCCAGTGCCTCTGGACGGTCAAGCAGTCGTTCACCATGGACGGCGGCACCCAACTGCACGTCGTGTACTGGGACGGCATCGGCACCGAGGTCCGGGTGTGGCCGATCACCAACGGGATCGTCTACGGCTCCTCGCACACCGTGAGCCAGACCCGCGACTTCCTGGTGCTCGCCGACTCCGGCAACTTCAAGGCCGACCCGGGCGAGATGGCAGGGGGCCCCCGGACGGCGACGGTCGACGACGACGCCGCCGTCTACCTGGTGCGCAAGGACCAGCTGCTCGAGTCGCCCACCGGGACGCCGCACGAGGGGCAGCCCTTCCGGATCGCACCGACCACCGGGCACTTCTACGGGCGGTGGGACGACGCCGACGGCGTGCGGGTCATCTTCGAGCACATGGACCGCATGGACCTGGGGCAGCGCCTCCGTGACGACGACCTGGATGCGCTCGGACGTCCGATCGACCCGGGCCTGGTCGGCTTCTACAACACCGCCATGGCACCGAGCACCATCTCCGAGGTGCTGTTCGACCCGGCGACCGGCGTGAGCAAGCAGGAGGCCGCGTTCCGCGACGAGTGGACCTGGAACCGGGAGCTCTCGGCCATGGACTGGAGCGTCGAGGCGCTCACCAACCCGGTCCTGCACCACGTCGCCTACCAGGGCTACCGGCCCGGTGCGGTCAGCCGCCGGGCGGTCGAGCTCTACGGCGACCGACTCGGGCCGCTCCCGGGCGACGACACGCCCGGGGCCCTCGTGTCGTTCCAGCGGGGATCACTCGACGTCCACGCCCGGTGGGAGTACGGGGACCTCGGCGACCACATCACCTCGCCAGCCTTTGCGCCGCGGCTCGACGACACCCGGGGCGGCCACCACGGATGGGTGGTCCTGCCGGTGCTGTCCGACGACGGGTTCCGGGTCGAGCTGTTCGACGCCGCCGACGTGGGCCGTGGGCCGGTCGCCGTGCTGGCGTCCCCGAACCGGGAGTGCGTCCCGGTGCTCCTGCACTCGGCCTGGATGCGCGACGACGACACGCCGGTCGACGCCGAACGCCTCCGGTTCCGTGACGACATCCCGGAGGGCGCCCTCGACGGGCTGGGCCCCGAGCTCGCCGCCGTCGTCGAGCGGGTGGCCGACGACCTCGACGCCGCGCTCGCCTGAGGTCCCGACGGCGAGCGGGTTGCGTACGATCTCCCCGTGGACGACGAGACCCCGGGCCGAGCGAACGGACAACAGGGCGACACCCTCCCGGAGACCGACGCAGCCACCGCTGCGACGCCGAGTGAGCACCCGACCAGGGACCGGGTCGTCGCCGCCGCCTTCGAGGCCGAGCGGCGCACCGGCCGGGCGGAGGAGACCGAGGAGGAGCTGCGACGCGGGGTCGCCATCCGCATCGCCCGCATGGTCGGCGGGTTCCTGCTGATCGGGATCGGGATCGCCTTGCTGCCGCTGCCCGGGCCCGGTTGGTTGACGATCGTGATCGGGCTCAGCCTCCTGCCCTTCGCCTGGGCGGAGCGCACCATCCTGTTGATCCGCCAGAAGGTGCCGGGCATCCCCGACGAGGGCCGCATCCCTCCCCGGACCTGGGTGATCATGGGGCTGCTCACGGCGACGTTCGTGGCCGCCTCGATCCTGCTCGGTGACGTCATCGGACGCTGGCTCTCCGACACCTGGTCGGCGATCTGGTCGTGACGACGCCCCCGTTCCCGGACCCCCGCGCCCTCCGGGTCGGCAGCGGCGATGACCAGCTCACGCTGTCGCTCCACGTGCTCGACGGCGACCCCGGGCGGGAGCGGCCGCCCGTCGTGTTCTGTCACGGGTTCCCCGAGCTCGCCTGGTCGTGGCGACACCAGCTCCCGGTGGTGGCCGGCGCCGGCTTCACCGCCGCCGCTCCCGACATGCGCGGGTACGGGGGGTCGGATGCGCCCGACGGGATCGACGCGTACCGGATGGACCGACTCTGCGGCGATCTGGTCGGGGTCCTCGACCACCTCGGTGCCGAGCGGGCCGTGTTCGTCGGCCACGACTGGGGCGGGTTCGTGGCCTGGGCCATGCCGGTCCTGCACCCCGACCGGTGCGCCGGTGTCGTCGGGGTCTGCACCCCGTACCTGCCGTTCCCCACCACGGAGCTGCTCCGGGCCCTCTTCGGCACCGACGCGCGGATGTACTTGCGGTGGTTCCAGGAACCCGGCACGGCCGAGGCCGTGCTCGACCCCCGGGCGAGGACGCTCTTCACCAAGCTGCTGCGAGGCGGCGTCGGCCCGGAGGAGCTCGAGCGGGCGCAGGCGCAGGCCGACCCGCCGATCGACGCCAACCCGTTCCTCCACCTCGACACGCTCGTCCCGGTCGGCGACCGGATCGTGGACGACGACGAGCTCGAGCACTACGTCGAGGTCTTCGAGCGCACGGGCTTCGGCGGCGGGATCAACTGGTACCGCAACATCGACGCCAACGCCGCTGCGTTCCCGGAACTGGGCACGGCGCCCCTGGACCTGCCGGCGCTGATGCTGAGCGCCGAGTGGGACCCGGCGCTCCGACCCGAACTGGCCGCCGGCATGCCGGGCCTCTGCGCCGACCTGGAGATGCACGTGATCGAGCGGGCCGGGCACTGGGTCCAACAGGAGGACCCGGCCACCGTCAACCGGCTGCTGGTCGACTGGCTCCTCCGGCGCTTCGGCTGAGACCGGCGACGTCCCGAACGTCGCGCAGCAGGGCGACGAGCTCCTCGGTCCGGGAGGACCAGGTGAACCCGGCCGCGATGCGGTCCGCCGCCGTCCGGCCCATCGACACCCGGCGGACCGGGTCCGTCAGGAGTCCGGCCAACGCGTCAACCACCGCCGCGTCGTCGTGGGGGTCGACGAGGACCCCGGAGTCCGGGCCACCGACGGCGTCCGGCACGCCGCCCGTCCGGCCCGCCACGACCGGCACGCCCACGGCCGCGGCCTGGATCACCACGATCCCGAACGCCTCGACCTCCAACCCCCGACGCCGCTCCCGGGTCGGGAACGCGAACACGTCGCCGGCGGCGTAGTGAGCCGGCAGGTCGGCGTCGGCCACCTGACCGGTGAACACCACGTGCTCGGCCACGCCCCCTCGCCGGGCCTCGTCCTCGAGCGCACCCCGGTGCGGGCCGTCCCCCACCACGAGCAGCGCCACGTCACCGCAGCGGCGACGGAGTTCGGGCAGCACCCGGACGAGCGTGTCCTGCCCCTTCCGCTCGACGAGTCGGGAGACCGTGACGACGACCGGCCGGTCGCCCAGTGCGTATCGGTCACGGACCGCCCGCCCCGACACGCCGGGGTGGAACGCCGCCGGATCCACCGCCGGTGACAGCCGCTCGTAGCGGGGACCCGGACCGAACGCGCCCCGGAGCTCGTCGTCGCACCACTGCGACACGAAGGTGAGCGCAGCGGCACCCGAGCCGACCCGTCGGAGCAGCCGACGGCCCAACCAGGTCCGTGCCGCCGTGACCTCGAGCCCGTGGGTGAACCCGACGTAGGGCACCCCGGTACGCCGCCGGACGCCCGGGCCGAGCAGGCCCAGCGGGAAGGCCGCACCGAACACGACCACGTCGGCCGAGGTGGAGTCGACCAGTTCGACGACCTGCCGGCGGACCCCCGGTGTCGGGAGCAGGGTCGAGGTGTCCCGCCGCACCACCCGGTACGGCGCCGCCGCGTCGAACTCCTCCCAGCCCTCGGACCGGGACCCGAGGAAGGTGACCTCGTGGCCCGCGCCGACGAGGCCCCGGGCGAGCTGGTCGACGTAGTACTGGATCCCGCCGACCCGTGGGGGCAGGTCGTTGGTGACGACCAGGACGCGCAGCGGACCGCCACGAACCGACCCGGACGGTGCCGGCGGCTCGGGGCTCAGTGGACGGCGTCCCGCAGGAAGGCGATCGTCTCGCGCCACGCCACCGCCGCGGTCGCCGGGTCGTAGACCTCGGGCCGGGCGTCGTTGAAGAACGCATGGTCGACACCCTCGTGCACCTGGAGCTGCACATCGGCGCCGTGCTCCTCGACCAGCTCCTGCTCGAGGGCGCGCACCATGGCCGGTGGGAAGAAGCCGTCCTCGGACGCGTAGTGGCCCCGGACGGGCGCCCGCAGCCGGCTGTAGTCCGGAGCCGAGTGCTCCCAGGGGATCACGCCGTAGAACGGCGCGCACGCCACGACCGAGTCGGGTTCGTCGCAGGCGACCACCAACGCCAGCCCGCCGCCCATGCAGAACCCGACGACCCCGACACCCGAGGAGGTCACCGCGTCGCTCCCCACCAGGTAGCCGATGCCACCGCGCAGGTCCTTCGACGCCTCGGCGACGTTGAGGGCCATCATCAGCTTGCCGGCCTCGTCGGGCTCGGTGGTCGTGGTCCCGTCGAAGAGATCGGGGGCCAGGGCGGTGAAGCCCTCCTCGGCGAACCGGTCGCACACGTCACGGATGTGGGGCACCAGTCCCCACCACTCCTGGATCACCAGCACGCCGGGACCCGACCCCGACTCCGGCACCGACAGGTACCCGGAGCCCTCGCGGCCGTTCACCGGGAACCGGACCATCTCACCCACCAGATGCCTCCCTGCCTGCGGCCCGTCCGCTGATCGGCGGGCGCCGAGGGGATCAACGTAGCGGACCCGGGATCGGAGTGGCCGGGGACCCGATGGCCAGCGGCCACACTGTGGTCGTGGAGCGCCGGGGAGCCCAGACGACCGGGGGCACCGGCCGACCTCGCACGGCTGTGGTGCTGGCGGGCGGCGGATTCAAGGGGGCCTTCGAACTCGGGGCCCTGCGCCATCTGGTCGAACGGCACCAGGTGATCCCCGACATCGTCACCGCCACCTCCGCCGGGGCGATCCTGGGTACGGTCGTCGCGCAGGCACGGACGCACCAGGACCTGCTCCAGCGCCTCGACGAGGCCGACGCCGACCTCATGTCGATGACCCGGATCGATGTGGTGTTCGCCGAGCAGCCCTGGTTGCAGGAACTGGACGGGACCGTGGCCGCCGACCGGATCCGACAGCTGCTGGTCGAGAGTGGTCCCACGTCGTTCGACGACCCGGCCGCCGTCGACTCCCGGTCCCGACGCGGGCGGCGCCACCGGGACCACCACCGGCGGAACGCCGGCACCGACACCGGGGGCCAGGACGCGCACCCCTTCGCCGGGGTGCTCGAGGTGGTGCACCGGCTCCCCGCAGCGCATCGGGTGAGCACCGACCACACCGCACGGGGGATCCTGAACCTCGACCCCTTCGAGGCCGCACTGCGGGGCGCCACCGGGACCGGGACCGGGACCGGAACCGGAACCGGAACCGACACCGACACCGGGACCGGCGTGACGTCGATCGACCCGGACCTGGTCGCCCGGGACGGGCTGGACCTCCGCCTGGCCACGACGCACGTGCGGGATCGGGTGACCCACTACGTGACCGAGGACGCCGGGCTGATCGGCCCGGACGCCCGCACACCGATCGGCGACCCGGGAGCGTTCGACCTGATCGACGGGTTGATCGCATCGGCCAGCGTTCCCGGCGTGTTTCCGCCACGCCTGCTCGGCGGCGAGGAGTACGTCGACGGCGGTGTGCTCGCCAACATCCCGCTGGCCGCCGCCGTGGCGTTGGAACCCGAGCGGATCTTCACGCTGGTGGCCTCACCCGTGCGTGAGCCGGACCACCGGGCCGCGGTCCAGGTCGCCGAGCGACTGGGCTACCTGGCGACCCAGGTCGAGAACCTCGCGACCCCCCTGCCCGAGGGAACGGTCAACACCGTGATCCAACCGACGATGCTGGTGGTCGGCACGTTCGAGGTGCACCCGGGCCGGATGCGGATCGACATCGACTACGGATGGCTGCGCGCCCAGGAGGCGGTCGCAGATCTGGACGACGGGATACGACCGATCCTCACCACCGTGTCCGACACCATCATCGGGCTCCGCCAGCGCGCCTGGTCGCTCGAGAACCGTCTGCTGGATGCGCGCGACCGGTCGGACCTGAGGGAGCTCGGCGCGGTCAAGTCGGCGATCCGCTCGGCGGTCGGGGCCCGGAGGGACCTCGGGTTCCCGGCCCCCAGCGCCTCGGACGACTGGGGACACCGCTGGGAGGTGCACACCCGGGCCACGCCCGACGACCTGCCGTCCACCTTCGACTGACCGATCGGCCCGGCTCAGCCCGCCAGGCGGAAGAGCTCGGCGGCCACGGGACAGTCCGGACGGCGGTCGAGCCGGTCCGTCGCCACGAGACCGCTCGGGCGGACGACCGAGTGAGCCGGCGCCACGTCGATCACCGCGGTCCGTTCGTCGAACGGGTCGTCCCGATCGGCGCGGCGACGTTCGAGCGCAGCGAAGGTGTCGGCCGGCAGGACCCGCCCGACGCCGGCCACCAACCAGACGGTCTCGCCCCGGCGGATCGCCTCGGGGACGGCCGTCGCATCCTCGGCCTCGACCAGCGCCCGGCCACCGCCGGCGGCCAGGACCGGAACCAGGTACGGGACGGGCGCATCGGGGCCCAGGCCCTCGATCGCCCGGGCGAGCCGCACGGCCGTCGGGTCGGCCTCGAACTCCTCGACCGCCGAGCGGGCCTCGTCCAACACGTCGAACCCGCACAGGATCCGGGAGCAGAGCCACCAGAGCGGGCCGCACTCCAGTTGGCGGTCGACGATGCGACGACAGGCGGCGACCATGCCGGCCGGATCACCCCGGAAGGCCACCAGCGCCGCCGCCGACTCGGCCACCAACACCTCCGCCGGAGCCCCCCGGGAGCGGGCCACGTAGCGGAGCCGCTCGATCGGGTGCACGCCCGGAGTGTACGCCGCGCTACGTTCTCTGCCCGATGAGCACCGTTGCCGCAGACGTCGAGCTCCACCCGATCGAGGGCGAGTCCCTCACCGTGGGCGACCAGACCGCCATGTTCCACCTGGTGGTGGTGGCGATCGACCCGTACACCCACGAGAGCGCCTGGCTCCTCGAGACGGCCGGTCGGATCCTCACGGCCTTCCACGGGGCCGACTGCCGGGTGGCCTGGCTGGTCCGGGCGCCGGCCCAGGATGCCGTGGCGTTCCTCGGCCCGTGGGCCGAGCGGGTCCTGACCTTCGCCGACCCGGACGGCACGGCGATCACGGCGCTGGGCATCACCGAGATCCCGGCGCTGGTGCACGTGGGCACCGACCTGAGCGTCGTCGGTCGGGCCGACGGCTGGGATCCGGCCGAGTGGAAGGCCGTCACCGACAACCTCGCCGACGTCATGGCGTGGAACAAGGTGCCGTTGCCCCGCCCGGGAGACCCGGTGCCGTTCGCCGGCGTGCCCGTCGACGCCTGAGCGTCGCCGCGGGCACACTCACCGGGCGAGCCAGCCGCCGTCGACGGCGAGCACCTCACCCGTGACGTAGGTCGAGGCGTCACTCGCCAGGAACAGCAGCGGGCCGTCGAGCTCGTGGAGCTCGCCGGCGCGGCCGATGGGCGTGTTCCGCTCGATGTAGCTACGACCCGACTCCTGGTCGAACATCGACTCCTGGGTCATCTCGGTCGGGAACCACCCGGGGGCGATGGCGTTGACCCGGACGCCACCGCGGCTCCACTCGCAACCGAGCTGGCGGGTCATGTTGACGATCGCACCCTTGGACACGCAGTACGCCACCTCGCGGAGCGGGGCCGAGCCGACCATCCCGAAGATCGACGCGATGTTGATGATGCTGCCGCTCCCCCGCTCGAGCATGTGGCGGCCGGCGAGCTGGCACAGGTGGAACGGTGCGGTGACGTTGACGGCCATCGTCAGCTCGAGCTGGTCGATGGATTCGTCCACCGCCGGCACCGGCACGCCGTACCCGGCGTTGTTGACGAGCACGTGCAGCGATCCGGTCGCACGGATCGCGTCACGCACGAGTGCCTCACGTGCGCCAGCATCGGCCAGGTCGGCGGGGAGGACGACGACGCGGTCGCCCAGATCGGCGGCCAGGGCCTCCAACCGGTCAGCCCGACGGGCCGTCACGACGACCGTCGCCCCCGCACCGTGCAGCGCCCGGGCGAAGCGGTCGCCGAGCCCCGACGATGCTCCCGTCACCAGCGCCGTCCTGCCGTCGAGTCCGAAGAGGTCCACGCCGGGCAACGTAGCGTGCTGGTGTGGACCAGCCGCAGGAACGAACGGGCGGGCCGACCGGTCGGGTCGACCACGGCTTCACCCACGTGGCGCTCCAGGTGTCGGACCTCGATGCCAGCCTCCGCTTCTACGAGCGGTACGCCGAGCTGACGCCGGTCCACCGGCGCACCGGCTCCGACGGCGTCCGGGTCGCCTGGATCACCGACCACACCCGACCGTTCGTGGTCGTGCTCCTCGAGCACGAGGTGTCCCACCCGCTGGGCGGCTGGGCCCACCTGGGCGTGGGTGTCGACAGCCGCTCCGTGGTCGACGATCGGCTGGCGATTGCGGCCGCCGAGGGGCTGGTGACCTTCGGCCCCGTCGACGCCGGTCCCCCGACCGGTTACTACGGGATCGTCGTCGACCCCGACGGCCACCAGCTCGAGCTGGCCTTCGGCCAGGAGGTGGCCTTCACCGTCAGCGATGCCGACGAAACCGGCGGAGACGCAGCGAGTTCGTGACCACGAAGATGCTGGAGGCCGCCATGGCGGCTGCGGCCAGCATGGGGTTGAGCAGGCCGAGCGCCGCAACGGGGATGGCGGCCACGTTGTAGGCGAACGCCCAGAACAGGTTCCCCTTGATGGTCGCCAAGGTCCGGCGCGAGAGCCGGATGGCGTCGGCGGCGCCCCGCAGGTCGGCGCCCACCAGCGTCAGGTCCGAGGCCTCGATGGCGGCGTCGGTGCCCGTTCCGACCGCGATGCCCAGGTCGGCGGTGGCGAGCGCCGCGGCGTCGTTGACCCCGTCGCCGACCATGGCGACGACGCGGCCGTCGGCCTGCAACCGACGGACCTCGTCGACCTTGCCCTGGGGCAGCACCCCGGCCACGACCTGGTCGATGCCGACCTCGGCCGCGACCGACCTTGCCGGGGCCTCGGCGTCGCCGGTCAACAGCACCGGGGTCAACCCCAGCTCGCGCAGCTCGTCGATCGCCGCCGCGGCCGTGTCCTTGGGGCGATCCGCCACCGCCACCACGACCTGGACCGAGCCGTCCCATCCGCCGGCCACCACCGTGCGGCCGAGCGACTCCTGCTCCTCGATCGCGCCGCGCAGCGCCCGGGGCGCCAGCAGGCCCGCCTGGGCCACGAAGGACGGCCGCCCGACGACGACCCGAAGGGCCTCGGACCCCGGCAGCTCGACGACCCCGGCGACGCCCAGCCCGGCGGCATTCTCGAAGTCCGAGGGAGCGACGACGTCGGCCCCGATGGAGCGGGCGTGCGCCACGATCGCCCGCGCGATCGGGTGCTCCGAACCCGACTCCAGCGAGGCGAGCACCGCCAGGGCGGCGTCCTCGTCCGCCGTGGGCGCCGCGACCACCGCGACCACGGCCATCTCGCCGGTCGTGACCGTGCCGGTCTTGTCGAGCACGACCGTGTCGACGCGACGGGTGGACTCGAGCACCTCGGGGCCCTTGATCAGGATCCCCAGCTGCGCGCCGCGTCCGGTGCCGACGAGCAGGGCCACGGGGGTGGCCAGAGCGAGGGAGCACGGGCAGGCGATGATCAG
>SXMI01000235.1 GCA_005777415.1 Actinomycetota bacterium
CATGGCCGCCGTGACCGGTGGTGTCATGGTCCACTGCCACATGGGGGTGAACCGCGGACCGAGCATGGCCCTGGCGGTGCTCCTCGACCGTGGTTGGGATCCGGTCGACGCACTCGACGCCATCCTGGCCGCCCGACCGATCGCCGCGGTCGCCTACGCCGAGTCGGCGCTGCGCTGGCACCACGACCGGATCGGCTCGGACCCCATCGATCTGGAGATCGACCTGGACCGGGTCGCCGAGTGGTTCGACCGCAACGGCGTGGACGCCGCCCGATCCATCGGGCGGATCCGCCGGTCGGGCTGACGCCGGCCGGGCCGGTCTGTCGCCGGCCGGCCCGGTGTGGATCAGTCGTCGCCGACATGACCGCGTGACCGCGGTTGGACCGCCTGCGCCGGGATCGCCTGACCGATCCGACCGGCGATCTTCTGGCCGGTGAGCAGCAGCGAGTCGGTCGGCCAGTGGTCGTGGGTGATCGTGGCCGACCCGATCGCTCGGCCGTCGACGATCAGCGGGATGCAGACGCTGGTGCCGTCGGGCAGCCGGTGGTTGCACAGCACGCCGCCGGTCGAGCCGGAGTGCACCTGGCGGGTCCTGATGGCCCAGCAGGACTCGGGCGGCGCCGGCGGGCCGTCGGGGACACGGGAACGGACCACGTCCAGGCCTACTGCGTTGCCCGAGTCGAGTCGAACGGCCACGTCGGACCCGGGGAAGGCCTGGTCGAGCAGGTCCCAGACGACGTCGGCGACCTCGTCGATCCGGCGGCAGCCGGCCAGGAGGTTGGCGGACTGACCCAGCAGGCCGTCCAGGTGGTGCGTCCGGTCCAGTTCGTCGAGCCGACGCTCGAGGTCTGCGTTGACTTCCCGGAGCGCCGCCTCGGCGGCGACCCGCTCGTCGACGTTGATCAGCGTGGCGACGACCCCGGCGAGCACCGGGTCGTCCAGCCGGTTCCGCAGGCGGACCTCGATGTGTCGGACTGCGCCGTCGCTCCCGCCGAAGACCGGCACGGCGACGGTCAGCGGGGCCACGCCGCCCGGCTGGGAGGTCAGCTGGGCGAATGCTGCGGTCACGTCGACGCGGGCGTGCAGACAGTCGCCCAGGTGTCGGCCGACCACCGTGTCGTGGCCCCAGCCGAGCGACTGGGTGCTCAATCCGGTCATCTCGGTGATCACCCCGTGGGCGTCACAGACGACCAGGGCTTCGCTGGCCTCTCGAGCGAGCCGGTCGGCGCGCTCGAACCGGGCCTGCTGGCGGTGCTGCTCCTCGATCTCGGCGGTGACGTCGACGAAGAAGGTCTGGGCCCCGAGCAGCGCGCCCGTCGCATCACGCACGGGCAGGCTCGTGATGTGGATCCACGTCGCCGGGCCGTCGCCGGTCCGGACGCCCATGTAGGCGGCGACCACCGCCCCCGTCTGCAGGGTCTGCATGGCGGGGTGCTCCTCTCCGGGGTACGGGCTGCCGTCCGGGTGGATGCTCCGCCAGCTCGGGTCCGTGGATGTCCGGCCGGTGAGCTGCTCCATGGAGAGCTGGAGGATCCGGGCCGCTGCCTCGTTGGCGTGGACGATCTCGCCCGACGTCGCCTGGACGACGGTGCCGACCGGCATGTGGGCCAGCACCTCGGCGGTGAACGAGGTCGTGGTCCGCAGCTCGTCGATGACGTCGTCGAGCGACGCCGCCGACGTGGTGAGGGGCACGAGTGCCCCGGGGTCGATCGTCACGAGCTCACTCCCTGCTCGACGAGCGGTCCGCCGTCGGTCGGCTGGTCCGCCGCTGCGCCCGGGGTGGATACGGCGGCGATGCGGTTCCGCCCCGAGGCCTTCGCCCGGTAGAGCGCTGCGTCGGCGAGGGCCATGAGTCGCTTGGCCGGGGCGGCCCGGTCGACGTGCAGCGCGCCGACGGACACGGTGCAGGTGCGGTCGTCGTCGATGCGGACGCCGACGAGGACCTCCCGACGCAGGAGGTCGGCGACCCGCGCCGTGTCCTCGCTGCGGAGGTCGCGGAGGACGACGATGAACTCGTCGCCCCCGAGGCGGGCGACGGTGTCGCCGGGGCGGACGTGCTCCGTGAGGGTCGATGCCACGTCCGAGAGCACCCGGTCGCCGACGTGGTGGCCCCGCTCGTCGTTGATGGACTTGAAGTCGTCGAGGTCGAACAGCAACAGGCCGAACTCCTCGCCCGAGGACCGGGCTGCGAGGAGGGCGGCGTCGAGCGCACTCTCGGCCACCCGACGGTTGCCGATCCCGGTGAGGGCATCGATGCTCGCCTGTTCCTCGAGCGACCGGCGGAGCTGCAGGTAGGAGAGGGCGATGCCCATCTGGCGGGCCACGTCCTCGGCCCGGCCCTGGGCGGCACGGGCCCGCGCCCCGTCCCCGCCGGCGTCGGCGGGGAGTGCGACCGACAGCGAGGCGATCTGGTGTTCGCCGTCGGTGATCGGGACGCACAGGTAGGACCCCCGTTCCGGCAGGTGGGCGCACCGGATCGCCCGGCCGGCCCGGCTCACGTGGCTCGCCCCGGTTCGGAGTGCCCAGCAGTCGTTGACCTCGATGTCCGGGCCGGTCCCGCCCGGGGCGGCGTCCCGCTCGCCGAGCGCCACCAGTTCGGGACGGTCGGCCGGCAGGATCCTGGGCACGAACGAGCGGATGACGCCGACGGCGTCGTCCACGGTCGCGCTGGACATCACGTACTTGATGGCCTCGGCCAGCAGCCCCAGCTCCCGTTCCCGCTGGCGGAGGAGCTCGATCTCGGTCGACAGCATGGCCGAACGTGTCCGTTCGGCGATCACCTGCTTGCGGACCGTGAGCTCGGTGCCCAGTTGCACCCACCCGTCGGCGTGTCCGTCGTGGTCGCGGAGCACCGACGGCCGGACCAGGACGGGCACGACGGTGCCGTCCCTCCGGGCGAAGTTCCACTCGGCGGGTTCGTGGTCCGGGTCCCGGAGCCACGTCAGGTACTGCGCCGCATCCGTGCCGTCGGCCCCCGGCGCGACGAACGCCGCCGGGGTGAGCGATCCGGCCGCCTCCTCGGAGCTGATGCCGAACAACTGCTCGGCGGCTTGGTTCGTGAACCGGATGACCCCGTCCGGATCGGAGACCACGACGAACGCGTCCAGGTCGTTGATGACGGCGGTCAGCAGGTTGGTCGCCCGGTCCCGGTCCCGGGCGGCCTGCTCGGCCCGGCGACGACTCACGAGGTGGTCGAGCACGGCGCCCAGGGTCGTCGCCACCGGCTCCAGCAGGGCCGTCGTGGGGGAGTCCTCGGCCGGGTCGACGTCGGTGAGTGCGAGCACGCCGAGCAGTGCGCCGCCTCCCACCAGCGGCAGGGCGAGCATCCGTTCGCACGTGACGTCGCGGACCGGGCTGCGGCGCGCGTCCCCGGCGGGGTCCGAGCACCGGACGGGCTGGCCGGTCCGAACCACCGATCCGACCAGCGTGTTCAGGTCCCGGAGTTCGCCCGTGGTGGCGAGTCCGGTCGGGTCGTCGCCGATCGACCCCTCCTCGATCTGTGGCGCGAACCCGACCGATGCCCACACGGGCCGGAGGATCGGATAACCGTCGACCTCGGCGACGGTGGCCACCAGACTGTCCCGTGCGCCGGTGGCGGCGACGAGGGCCTCGACGAGGTCGGAGATGGCCGCCGGCTCGAGGTATGACTCGATCGCGGCTCGCTGGAAGCGGGTGACCGCCTCCAGCAGGTCGGCGCGCTGGGCCACCTGCGCCGCTTCCTCGACCTCGGCGGTGACGTCCCACGCCACAGCGAAGATCTGGTCGACCTCGTTGGCGGAGGCGTGCCACCGCAGCCACACCCAGCGGCCGTCGGCGGTCCGGTAGCGGTTGTCGAAGCCGGCGACCCGCTCGCCCTCGATCAGGTCGTCGAGGGCCTCGAGGGTCGAGGCCACGTCCTCGGGGTGGACGAAGTCGATGAACGGTCGGGACGTCAGGTCATCGTCCGACCAGCCCAGCACGTCGTCCCACGCACCACCGAGCTGGGTCAGGTAGCCATCGGCGCTCGCCGTTGCGGCCAGCACGGGGGCGCCGTCGAAGAAGCGTCCGAGTGTTCCCGGTCCGTCGGCCGCCACCGTGCACCCGTCATCGTGTCCGGCCCTCTCCTCCGGCGTCTCCACCTGGCTCCTCCAGATCCCTCCGCCCAAGGAGGGCGATCGAGTCGTGTCGTCGTGGGTGTTCGGTCGATCCGGACAACCCTTGAGGATTCCTTGAAGATTCTGTCGAAAGGTGGACCGTCTGCGGTGTGTCGTCGGTCACGTCGTGGTGGGGTCGGCGGGGCCGTAGCGGGTGGATTCGCCCCGGATCGCAGCCCACCGGCGGGTTCCCCACTCGAAGTGCCACCACTCCAGGTCGAGGACGATGAACCCCTCGGATCGCATGGCGGCGGTCAGCAGTCGCCGTAGGTCCCGGACCGGCCCCGGCCGGGACTCCTCGGCGAGGGCGTGGGCGGCGGGGCTGAAGTCGTCGAACCCCGTCCCGAGCGCGAGCGGCGCCCCCCGCCAGGTGAGCGTCAGGTCGACCGCGCCGCCGGTGAGGTGGGCCGGCGGGCGGCTCGGCTCGGCGACCGGCTCGGCGATGAACCCGGGTGGGAGGCGGTCATCGCCGTAGGCGGCGGCGTGCAGCTCGGCCTGGAGCTCGAGGGGTCGCCAGGCGTCGAAGACCGCCAGTCCGAACCCGTCGGGGAGCGAGGTGGTGACCCGGTGGAGTCGCTCGACGACCCCCGACCGGGCGAGGGTGGCCGGCCGGGCGTGGTCCCAACCGGCGTGGAAGTAGCACCCGAGCGTCCGGACGCCCCGGAGCTCGATCGGGACGAGGGGTTCGTCCCCCGGCGCCGGCGGCGGGGCGAGCGGCTGCTCGGCCGGCTCGACGAGCTCGCCGACGGGCGGGCAGGCGGCCGGGTCGATCGTCGGGTGGACCTCGGCCGGCTCGACGGTGAACCCGGAGTAGTCGACGTCGGCCACGGACCTGAACACCGCCGGGACGCTACCCGTGCGTCGCCGGTCGGCTCAGCGCGACGGGGCCACGACCTGCGACGGGGCGGGCGATGGGACAGGTGATGAGGCGGGTCGCCCCTCCGCCAGGAGCTCCCGGAGGCGGCCGAGCGCGTCGGAACGCAGCTGGGAGACCCTGGACCTGCTGACGCCGAGCAGCGTGGCGACCTCGTCGTTGGCGCGACCCTCGAGGTACAGCGCGGTGACCACGAGCCGGAGTCGCTCGGGCAGGGCCGCGACGGCTGAGCGCAGCTCCTGCATCGACTCGCGGTCGACGAGCATCTGCTCGGCGTCGACCGCGCTCGGGTCGTCGAGCACCTCGGCGGCGGGCCGGTCGGATCCGGTGGTCGCGTCGAGTCGAGCGACCCGTCCCCGGGCGAGCTGGTCGCGCAGCCGGCGGAGGGCCCCGGCCGGCAGCTCCAGTTGCTCGGCGATGGCGTCGTCACTCGGAGGGCCACCCTCGCTCGACTGGAGGTCCCGGCGGGTCTGCTCGACCCGACGAGCCAGGGCCCGGGTCCGCCGGGGGGTCCAGTCGGCGTCGCGAACCGCATCCAGGGCGGCGCCCCGGACCCGGGGTGCGGCGAAGGCGGCGAACGGCACGGACTGGTCGAAGTCGTAGCGCTCGGCGGCCTCGACCAGGCCCAGCCGGCCGGCCGCCAGCAGCTCGGACCGGTCCACGTGCGACGGCAGCCCCAGGGCCAGATGGGAGACGACCTGGTCGACGAGGCCCACGTGGTCCTCGATCAACTCGGCCCGTCTCGACTCCATGGCAGCACCTGCTCCACTCGCTCTGAGGGCTCCTCGGAGCGTCTGGAGGTGATCTTGAACATTCTCCCGCCCGCGCAGTCCGCTCACTCGCCGTCCGCACGCAACCCGGGGAGGAGCCGGGCGGTAGCGTCGGCCCGGTGAGCGGTGAGGACCCGGACGAGGACGTCGTCGCCGCCGAACGCCCACCGCCGTCGAACCCGATCGAGTGGATCGGCCGCACGATCGACCGGATCTCGGACTGGATCGACGGGGTCCAGCGACGGGTGCCCCCGCTCGCCGTGGTCCACGGGGTGCTCAAGAAGTACGGCGAGGACCGGGGCGGCCAGCTGGCGATGCTGCTGACCTACCGGGGGTTCTTCGCGCTCTTCCCGCTGCTCCTCGTCTTCGTCAACGTCGTGGGGCTGGTGCTGTCGGGGAACCCGGACCTGCAGGAGCGGCTCATCGACTCGACGCTGGCCTCGATCCCGGTCGTCGGTGAGCAGATCCGCAGCGGCGCCGAGGAGCTCGGCGGCAGCTGGACCGTCATCGTCCTGTCGAGCCTGGTGTCGCTCTGGGCCGGCCTGGGTCTGCTCGAGATGCTCCAGGAGTCGCTGAACACCGTGTGGGGCGTCCCCATGTTCGACCGGCCGAACTGGTTCATCCGGCGTCTCCGGTCGCTCCCCGGTGCGCTCGTGATCGTCTCGTGCCTGATCCTGACCGGTGCACCGGCCTGGACGTTCTGGTGGGCGCCCGACGGTGTGGTCCGGGTGGCCGCCGTCGTCGCCCCGTTCCTGGCCGGATCGCTGTGCACGCTCGGACTCCACCTCGTCCTCTGCCATCGTCGGGTCGCCGTGCGGTGGCTGCTCCCGGGCAGCGCCCTGGTCGGCGTGTCCTGGCTGGCGCTGCAACTGCTCGGCACCTGGTACGTGGACCGGTTCATCGTCCGCAGTTCCGAGACCTACGGGGTCTTCGTGGTCTTCCTCGGGCTCCTGTCGTGGACCTACCTCGTGAGCACGACCTACCTCTACGGCATCGAGCTGTCATCGGTCCTCGCGGACCGACGGTGGCCCCGGAGCCTCACCGGTCGCAACCTGACCGACCAGGACCAGGCGGCGTTCCGCTCGGCCTCGGAGCGGGAGGTCCGGGTCCGGGGCACCGACATCTCGGTGGCGGTGCCCCGCCAGCCCGCCGCGCCCTGACCCCGGACGCGGAACGGGACGGACCCGCAGGCCCGTCCCGTCCTCGGAGATCCAAGCGGTGTCGGATCAGGCGTTGAGTCCGACCCCGGGGGCGATCATCGACCGATCGGCCTGCGAGCCGCCGAAGCCCAGGATCAGGTGCGAGAGGCCCGGGAAGATGAACAGGAAGATCTTCCAGCCCAGTTCCTTGCCGAACAGCTCGGCGGTGTCGTTCGCCAGGAACCACAGGCCGATGATCTGGATGCAGGGGATCAGGCAGAGGATCAGCCACACGACCGGCTCGCGCTGACCGCGGGCCTTGAAGAGCATGTAGATGTTGACGAAGGGGATGATGCCCATCCAGCCGGGCAGGCCGATCTTGGTGAAGACCTTCCAGTACCCGATGAGGGTCAGGACCAGCAGCGCCAGTGACAGGAACCAGACGAAACTGAAGGCGGCGAGCCCGCCGGCCGAGACGGCGGTGTCGTTGGTGGTGGTGAAGTCGGTCTGGCCGACGAGTTGGACGAGTGTGTTCATGGAGCCTCCCACGGTTCGTGGCCGGACGGACCGGCGCCTCCGACGCTAGTGGTGTCCCGTCCCGGCCCGGCGGACCGGTGCAACCGGGGCGGCTCAGCCTGTTCCTCCCGGGCCCCTCAGCCCGCGAAGCGCCGCCGGGCGTCGTCGATGCTCTCGAGCGCCGTGTCCACACCGGTCCAGTCGCCGATCTCGGAGCCCTTGCC
>SXMI01000236.1 GCA_005777415.1 Actinomycetota bacterium
GTCGGGGACCTGGTGGGCCGTCCCGGCGCAGGTGTGGGTGCGGGGCGTCTGGCAGGATCTGCAGGCGGCCCTGGCGGTGCCGGTGGTGGTGGCACAGAACGGTTGGGTCCCGGCGGCCGACCTGCCGGTGGCGGCTGACGAGCTGGCAGCCCTGCGGGAGGCGGACCGGGAGCTCGGCGAGGCGCAGGCCACGGCGTTGACAAACCTGCAGTAAGTAGGTAAAGCTCGGGAACCCACCGACTGAACCGGAGTGCCCCACGTGCGACGTACCGCTGCCGAAGCCGCCGAGACCCGGCGTTCGATCCTGGCCGCTGCCCGGGCCTCGTTCGCCGAGCACGGCTACGCCGCCACCGGCACGACGGGGCTCGTGGCCCAGCTCGACCTGACCCGTGGGGCGCTCTACCACCACTTCGCCGACAAGGCCGACCTGTTCGCCGCCGTCTTCACCGAGGTCGAGGAGGAGCTGAACGCCGCCGTCAACGACGCCGCCACGGCCGCGAGCGGTGACGGCGTCCGGGCTGCGGTCCTGGCGGGTGCCCGGGCCTGCATCGAGTACATGGGTCGGCCCGACTACCGGCAGATCGCCGTGGCGGACGGACCGGCCGTGCTGGGGCTGGACCGTTGGCACGAGGTCGACCGCTCCATCGGCCTGCGTTCCATGCAGGCCGGGCTGCAGGCGCTCGACGACGAGGGTGCGCTGGACGTGCCCGTGACCCCGGCGCTCGTTGCCGGACTGTTCGGCGCGCTCACCGAGTTGGGGCTCTCCCACGCCCGGGGGGACCTGACCGCCGACGAGGCCACCGCCGGGTTCACGGTCCTGCTCGACCGGATCGGCCCGCCCACCTGAACCCGCCGCCGTCACTGCCCATGCGAAAGGTGTCACGATGTCGGCGCTGTCGACTCGGGACCGGTATGGAGACACGAATCGCAGGACGGCGACGGCGCCGAGCGGCGGCCGGCGGGCCGCGGGGCCTGGTCCTGGCCGCCGCTGCTGTGCTCATGGCGGCCGCGGCGTGGACGGTCCTCGCTCCACCGGCCGGGGCGACCACCGACGACTCGGGATCAACCTTCACGCCCGTGGCACCGTGCCGGGTGCTCGACACCCGCTCGACCCCGGGCGGGCCGTCCCCGCTCGGCCCGGGGGTGACCCGTGACGTCCAGGTCGCCGGCACCGGTGCGAACTTCGCCGCCCAGGGTGGGGTGGCCGGCGGTTGCGGGGTGCCCGACGGCGTGGCCGCCGTCGAGGTCACGATCACCTCGGTGCAGTCGACCGGGGCCGGGTTCGTCCGGGCCTGGCCGGTCGGCCAGAGCGAACCCAATGCGACGGTCCTCAACTACTCGACCGGCCGCAACATCTCGAACTCGGCGGCCGTGCCGCTCGCTGCGGGTGGGACGCTCGACCTGCGCATCCGCAACGCCGGAGCCACCACCCAGATCGTCGTCGACGTGCTCGGCTACTACGACCCCGGGTTCAACGGAGGGGTCGGACAACGCTACGTTCCGGTCGCCCCCTGTCGCATCGCCGACAGCCGGGTCGGCGACCCCTATGCGGACGCCGAGCAGCGGGACCTGCAGGTGGTCGGGACCGGTGCTGCGTTCGGGTCCCAGGGGGGCAATGCGGTCGGGTGCGGCGTTCCGCTCGATGCGTCCGCCGTCGAGGTGACGCTGACCGCAGCAGCGCCGACGGCGGCCGGGTTCGTCCGGGCCTGGCCCGTGGGCCAGACGCAGCCGAACGCGACCGTCCTCAACTTCGTGGCCGCCCAGGGGGCGACGAACACCGCCTCGGTGCCGCTCGACCCGGGTGCCGGCTCGAACCTGTCGGTGCGCAGCTTCGGTGGTCCGACCCACCTGATCGTCGACGTCCAGGGCTACTGGACCACCATCGGCGCCTCGTACGTGCCCATCACCCCGTGCCGGGCGGTCGACACCCGGTCCTCGACCCCGCTGGGGCCGGTCGGCGCTCGTCCGTTCCGCATCGGCGGCGGCGTCGAGGGGTTCGCCCAGCAGGGCGGGTCCGCCTGCGGGGTGCCCGAGGACGCCACGGCGGTCGAGGTGTCGTTCACCGCCGTCGGTCCGCCCACCACCGGGTTCGCCCGGCTCTGGCCGGGGGACCGCACCGAGCCCGGGGCGACCGCGCTCAACTTCGGGGCCGGACAGAGCACGACCAACTCCGGGACGGTGGCGCTGTCCGGCAACGGACTCGTCGACCTGATCGCCCGGAACTACGGCACCGGCACCCACTTCCTGGTGGACGTGCTCGGCTACTTCTCACCCAACCCGACGTTCCGGCCGTTCGAGGTCGCCGCCGGCAACGGGTTCGCCTGCGCGGCGTTCTCCGACCCTGCTGACGGGGGGACGGACTTCCCGGTCCGCTGCTGGGGCCGCAACACTCACGGACAGCTCGGCAACGACTCGACGTCGACCAGCCTCACTCCGGTGCAGGTGCCGGGCGCCACCGGTGCGGTCGACCTGGACGCCGGCACCGATCACGCCTGCGCGGTGGTCGATCCGTCCGGTCCGCCGACCAACTTCCTCCGCTGTTGGGGTCGCAACTCGAGCGGCCAGATCGGTGACGGAACGTTCGTCGGTCCCCGTGACACCCCGACCACCGTGTCGCTCCCGTTCACCCCGAGGTTCGTGGCGACCGGCGCCCAGCACACCTGCGCGTCGGGCGGCGAGGACGGGCAGTTCGCCTGCTGGGGGGAGAACGGATCCGGGCAGCTCGGGATCGGCAACCAACTCGACCAGTTCTCGCCCCAGGTGGTCACGTTGCCCGGTCTCGCCGGTGGCCCCGACCACTTCGCCGCCGGCGCCAACCACACCTGCGCGGTCGTGGTCACCGCGGTCCAGTGCTGGGGTTCGAACGCCTTCGGCCAGCTCGGGGTGGGTTCCGGAACCCCGTCGTCGACCACGCCGCTCGTGGTGCCCGGGATCAGCGATGCGGTCGGGGTGGCCGCCGGCGACCTGCACACCTGCGTCCTGCGGTCCTCGGGTGCGGTGAGCTGCTGGGGTGAAGGTTCCGCTGGGGAGCTCGGCAACGGGGCGTTCACCGACAGCCCCACGCCGGTCGGGGTGTCGTTCCGTGTCGGGACCGACATCGACGAGATCGACGCCTCGGGCCAGACGACCTGCGCCCGCGATGCCGGTGCCAACGTGACCTGCTGGGGCGCCGGTGGGGTCGGACAGCTCGGCAACGGCGCCACCCAGGACCGCAACCAGCCCGTGGCCCCGCTGGGACTCGGACGCTACGACCAGGTCGCGGTCGGCGCGGCTGCGACCTGCGGACTCACCCTCGAGCGGCTGGAGTGCTGGGGTGGGAACACCGACGGCGCGGTCGGCGACGGGACGATCGCCCAGCGGAACACGCCGGTGACGGTGCAACTCGGTCCGGTGCAGGTCGCCGCCGGGGACCGCCACGCCTGCGCGCTCCGCACGGGTGGCACGGTCTGGTGCTGGGGTCGGAACACCAACTCCCAGCTCGGTGACAGCACCGTGATCGAACGCACCACGCCCGTGCCGGTGACTGGGGTGTTCGGGAGCGGCGCCGATGTCGGCACCGCCGTCGCCGTCGCCGCCGGCGCCGACCACACCTGTGCGCTCGCCCGGGGTGGCTCGCTGTGGTGCTGGGGGCTCAACAGCTCCGGGCAGACCGGCTCCAGCTCGCTCGGCAACATCACGGCACCGGCCCTGGTGCAGGGAGTGAAGGACCTTCCCGTGCTGCAGGTCACCGCCGGCGAGGCGCACACCTGCGTGCTCCTGTTCGACCGGACGGTCCGCTGCTGGGGGAGCGACGCCTCCGGGCAGCTCGGCGACGGCACGGCCGGTGGCAGCACCTCTGCCCCGGTCTCGCCGGTCGGGTTGAGCGAGGTCATCTCCATCAGCGCCGGTGCCGACCACACCTGCGCCGTGCGCACGGACGGCACCGCCCGCTGCTGGGGGTCGAACGGGGCCGGTCAGCTGGGTCGTGGGACCACCTCGACCTTCAGCGCGACGCCGGCGCCGGTGCTCCAGCTGGCGGGCGCCGCCACGGTCGCGGCCGGCGAGTTCCACACCTGCGCCACGCTCCCGGCCGGCGCCGCCCGGTGCTGGGGGTCCAACAGCTCGCTCCAGCTCGGTGACGGCACGACCGCCAGCGGCTCCTCCTCGGTGCCGGTCACCGTGCAGCGGTTCACCCCCGCCGGCGCCGTTCCCGCCACAGGGATCCAGTCGCTGTCGGCCGGCGGGTTCCACAGCTGCGGTGTGTCACGCGAGGGGCTGCTCGACCTGGGCCTGTGCTGGGGCTCGAACTTCTCCGGACAGCTCGGGGGTGGGGCCAGTCTGGCGCCCGGCTACCCGCAGCTGGTCACGGTGATCGACCGGGTGCGCCAGATCGCCGGAGGGGGTGACTCGAGCTGCGCCGTCGCCGAGCAGGGGTCCGCCTGGTGCTGGGGCGACAACTCCCAGGGTCAGCTCGGCCGGGGAACGACGAGTCCGTTCGGGACCGCCAACCCCACCCCCGTCGAGGTGACCGGTCTCGGACCCATCTGAGTCCTGCCGCCGCGTTCCGGCGGAGAAGTGTCAGGATTCCCGCACGGGGACTCCCGGAAGTGACGACCTGCCGTGGGCGGGTTGCGGTACGTGGAGGTGGACGATGGTCCGGAAGCTCGCTGGGTTGGTGGTCGTCGCGCTGCTGGGTGCCCTCCTGGGGTTTGCGGCCGAGGTGGTCGAACCGCCCACCCCGGCGGCTGCCGGTGACCCCGAGGGCACGTTCATCGGGATGGTGCCGTGCCGCGTGGTGGACACCCGGGCCGCGGTGGCCTCCCAGCTGGGTCCGGACTCGACCCGCTCGTTCCAGGTCGGCGGCACCGGGAGCACCTTCGCCGACCAGGGCGGCGCGGACGGCGGCTGCGGCGTGCCCGACGGCGCCCGGGCCGTGGAGCTGTCGTTCACGGCCATCGCACCGTCCGGGGCCAACGGGTTCCTGCGGGCGGGACCGGCCGGCGGCACGCCGACCGGGACCGTCCTCAACTACACGATCGGGACCGGGATCACGAACACCGGCACGGTGCCGCTCGCTGCGTCGGGACTGCTCGACCTGGTCGTGCGGAACTTCGGTGGGACGATCCACCTGGCCGTCGACGTCCAGGGCTACTTCGTGAACACGGGTGGGCCGCGCTACGTGCCGGTGACTCCGTGTCGCATGGTCGACACCCGGTTCTCCACACCGGCCGGGCCGTTCGTCGCCGACGAGACCCGCACCTTCCGGATCGGTGGGTCGGGGGTCGAGGACTTCGCCTCGGCCGGCGTGGCACCCCAGGGTGGCGTCGCCGGTGGCTGCGGGGTGCCGGAGAACGCCACGGCGATCGAGCTCACGGTGACCGCGGCCTCGCCCGAGGGGTCCGGGTTCCTGCGGGCCGGCCCGAACACCTCGGGCGACCCGACCGGGACGCTGTTGAACTTCACCTCCGCCCAGGGCATCACCAACACCGCCTCGGTGGCCTTCGTCGGCGACGGCCAGCTGAAGGTGACGGTGTTCGGGGCGCGGACGCAGGTGCTCATCGACGTGCAGGGCTACTACGTGTCCTCCGGGGCCCAGTCGGAGTTCGTCCCCGTGGAGCCGTGTCGGGCGGTGGACACCCGGGGAGCGACCCCGTCGACGCCGCTCGCCAACGGCGAGACGCGGTCGTTCGCAGTCACCGGCTCGTCGCTCACTGGACAGGGCGGCCTGTCGAGCTGCGCCGGCCCGACGAACGCGGCGGCCGTCGAGGTGTCCGTCACCGCCGCGGCTCCGGCCGGCAACGGGTTCCTGCGGGTGTGGCCGTCGGGCAACACCGAGCCGCCGGCGACGGCCCTCAACTATGCCAACGGTCGCGGCATCACCAACACCGCCACCGTGGCGTTGTCGAGGGGCGCCACGAACCAGGTGTCGGTGCGCAACCTGGGCGGCGCCACGCACGTGATCCTCGACGTCCAGGGGTACTACACGGCGCCGCGGTCGGCGGACCGTGTCGTGGTGGGCAACGGGTTCGGGTGCGCTCTCGTGAGCAGCGGCGACGTGCACTGCTGGGGCGCCAACTCGCTCGGACAGCTCGGCCGTGGAGCCGAGTCGTTCACCCCGGCGCTGCAGCCCCGCCAGACGAACGGGCTGTTCGACGGCGCGACCCGGATCTCGGCCGGGCGCGACCACGCCTGCGTCGTCACGGCCACGGGGGGGATCGAGTGCTGGGGATCGAACTTCTCCGGCCAGCTCGGCCTGGGGACCGCCGCCGTCAACGCGAACGCGCCGACGACGCTGACCAGCCCCGCCCTGGTCGCGATGTCGGACGTCTCGGCCGGCTACGAGCACACCTGTGCCCTCCGGGGGGACGGCACCGTCTGGTGCTGGGGGCGCAACTCCTCGGGTCAGCTGGGCAACGCGAGCACGATCGACTCGAACGCGCCGGTCCAGGTGAGCGGGTTGACCAACGCCACCAGCATCTCGGCGGGCTACACCCACTCCTGCGCCAGTCGCTCCGACGGGACCGTCCGGTGCTGGGGGGCGAACTTCACCGGCCAGCTGGGCAACGGGACCGCCACCGACTCGACCGTCCCGGTCACGGTCAGCGGCGTGTCGTCGGCCCGACGGGTGGTCACCTCGTCGTTCGCCACCTGCGCCGTCGACACCTCCGGTGGCGTCCGGTGCTGGGGGTCGGGCATCGAGGGTCAGCTGGGCCAGGGCACGACCGGCATCCTGTCCACCACGCCGGTCCCCGTGACGATGCCGGCGGTCGCCGACGCATCCGGAGCCTTCACCGGCGGCCCGGACGGTTTCTGTGCGGTCGATGACGCCGGGAACCTGCGCTGCTGGGGCGACGGCACCTCGTTCGTGTTCGCCGACGGCGACGTGGCCCATCGGCCTGCGCCCACCGTCGTCGCCACCGGGGTCGCCTCGGTCGACTCGGGCGGCGACTTCGACTCGGCCTCGGACTGCGTCGCCCGGATCGACGGCGGGGTCCGTTGCTGGGGACTCAGCTCGGCCTTCGGCGACCAGAACGGCACCGGCAACCCGTTCTCGGGGAGCGCGCCGACGCCGGTGCCGGGCCCCTCGCTGCCGTCGGGTTCGACCGTGTCGCTGAGCGAGTGGTTCCCGTCCGGGTGGGGGTGCGCACTCGGTGGAGGGGCCGTGCGCTGCTGGGGCGCGAACTCCTCGGGCCAGCTCGGCGACGGGACCCGCCTGCCGAGGATCGCCCCGGCGGTGGTCGGCGGCCTGACCGCTCCGACCCAGGTCGCGACCGGGGCCGACCACGCCTGCGCCGTCGTGTCCGGGGGCGGGGTCCGCTGCTGGGGTCGGGGAGGCGCCGGGGCGCTCGGGAACGGGACCGTGCTCGACCAACTGTCGCCGGTCAGCGTGACCGGGCTCGGCGGGCCGGCCACCGCCGTGGCGGCAGCTGCCGACACCACCTGTGCGCTGCTGTCGGGCGGCACCGTGCAGTGCTGGGGTGCCGGAGCGTCCGGCCAGCTCGGGAACGGCACCAACACCGGGCTGCAGGGCACGCCGGTGACGGTGTCGGGCCTCACCGGCGTGGCCCAGCTCACCGCCGGGGTCGAGCACTTCTGTGCTGTCGTCACCGGGGGCACCGCCCGGTGCTGGGGTTCCGGCGGGTTCGGCCAGCTCGGACAGGGCCTGGCCTCGTCGAGCTCGACACCGGTGACGGTGGCGGGTCTGAGTGGTGTCAACCGGGTGGCCGCCGGGTTCCTCCACTCCTGTGCCCAGCTCACCTCCGGGGGGGTCCGCTGCTGGGGTGCGAACTCCAACGGTCAGCTCGGTGACGGCTCGTTCACCAACCGGCTCGCTCCGGTTGCGGCCTCGGGCCTGGGCGGCGCCACGTCGCTGGCTGCGTCGGGGAACCAGACCTGTGCGGTCACCGGCGGGACGGTGCGCTGCTGGGGGCAGAACCAGGACACCCAGATCGGCGACGGGACCTTCGCCGACCGGGGCACCCCGACGACCGTCCGAGGACTGACTGGTGTCGGCGCGGTGGACGTCGGCTACCAGTCGGCCTGCGCCCGGATCGCCGACGGCTCCCAGCGCTGCTGGGGCGCCCGGACGGGCGGCGGCATCGGGTCGGCACCGGTCACGGCGACGCCGCGGCCGGTCCAGCAGTTCGGGTTCTGATCAGTAGCCGGCGACGACGTCGACCTCGCCGGCGAGCGGTTCGCCGGCGATCCACCGGGCCACGTTCGTCCGGATCCGTTCGGCGAGCAGCGGCCGGGCCATGGCCGGCGTGTTGCCCACGTGCGGGGTGATCACACAGTTCGGCTCGGCCCAGA
>SXMI01000237.1 GCA_005777415.1 Actinomycetota bacterium
CCCTGCAGTCGCCGGTCGAGCGCCAGCATCGTTCCCCCGAAGCCACAACCGACGTCGAGCACCCGGTGAGCGTCGCGCACGTCCGCAAGATCGAGGACGATCTCGTCCAGCCGCTCCTGCGCGATCCGCACGTCGACGCCTGGATCGACGTGGTCGGGGTCGTCCCAGTGCCCCAGATGGTTGCTCCGGGTCCCCGCCGTGGACGCGAAGTCCGCGAGTTGGTGGTCCACGTAGCTGGGGGGTCTCGGACGGTGGTGGGGTGGGGGCATCGGTGGCGCTCAGATCTCGACGCAGTCGACGAGGTCACGTCAGGGTAGCGGCCTGTCAGACCAGGGCGGCTGGGCCTAGGAGTAGCCTCGGCCTCGTGCGCGGGGAACACTCGGTCGACCACGCCGTCGATGCCGCCCTCGCGTGGCTCGCCGGGCACCAGCGACCGAACGGTGAACTCCCCTCGTACGCCTCCGCGCTCGGGTCGGGGGTGGAGGAGTGGGTCCCGGACACGCTGAACTTCATCACGGCGCTGGTGGCCCTCGCGCTCGATGACGTCGACGATCCCCGAGCCGGCAGCATCGTCGACCGGTCGGTCCATTTCCTCCGAACCGAGATGGAGCGAGGTGACCTCTGGCGGTACTGGTCCCGAGCAAGCGACCAGCACGACTACACGCCGCCCAATGCCGATGACACGGCTTGCTGCTCGATGGCGGTCGCCCGCCGGGGGAGCACGACGGCCCGCAACATTCCGCTCCTGCTCGACAACCGAGACGAACGAGGACGGTTCCGGACCTGGTTCGTCCACCACCGGTCGAGTTCGCTCCCGTTCCGGTGGGCGACCCGCGAGGACTGGCTCCCCCGGGTTCGTCGTCGCCGGGCCGAACTCTGGGCGAACTCGGAGGCCGAGCCCGACGACGTCGACGGCGTGGTCAACGCCAACGTCGTGCGGTACCTCGGGCCCGAGCTGGCCCCGGCGGCGGCGGTCGAGTGGGTCGTCGAGCTCGTCGAGGCGGGACTCGAGGGCAGGTGCGACAAGTGGCACCGGAATCCGACCACCGCCTGGGCTGCGGTCGCCGACGGGTGGCGGGCCGGCATCGCCGGCTTCGGGGCGTTGGCCCCGATCGTGGTGGGACGGATCCTCGATCGACTGGATGCATCCGAGCCGTTCGGCCCGGCACTCGACACCGGCCAGGCCATCGTCGCACTCCGCTCGTTCTCCGCCGCCACGGCGGTACCTCGAACGGCGATGCAGCTGCTGACCGAGCAGCTGCTCGTGAGCCAGCGCCCCGACGGGTCCTGGGAACGGTCGGTGTTCTACTTCGGGGGGCCCGACGAGGTGTTCGGCTGGGCCTCGGAGGCGCTGTCGACTTCGGTCGCGGTGCGAGCACTCGTCGGTTGCACCGACTGATCCGAGCCGCACCGGTCCGTCGACACGGTACGTTGAGCACGTGGCGACCGGAGGCTGGCTCGGGCGTCTGGTTCGCCGACACGACCGCGAACCGGATCGGGGTGCGACTCCTGCCGATGCATCTCCAACCCGGCCCCCTCCGACGAGACCGAACGAGGGGGTCGTGCTCGACCTCCACTCCACGGTCAAGCAGGCACTCGACGACGCAGACTCGTTCACCGCGGTCGGGGTGATCGACTGCGGACAGAGTTCGCCCCTCCTGCCACTCCAGACGTCACCGACGGAACACCCCCGGATCCGGCGAGCGCTCGACACGGCGCTCACGCCGCGCCGAGTGGCCACGCTCGAGCCCGAGCTGCGCGAACGGGCACAGGATCTCATTGCGCCGTTGGCCGCACGGGGAGGGGGCGACGTCGCAGCAACCGTCGCACGGTGGCTTCCCGTCCACGCACTCGTCCAGCTGCTCGACCTCCCCACCGAGGACACCGGGCACCTGCGCGATCTGCACGACCGGGTCCTGGGTCCGGGAGCCGCGGACCCAGTGGGCGTGGCGGCCGCGGGTCGGGAGATCGAGTCGTACTTCCGTGAGACCGTGGAGGCGCGACGCAACCAGTCGGGACCCGACCTCGTGCGCGCTCTCTTGACGCCCGATGACCGCAACCTTGCGCTGACCGACGCCGAAGTGGCGTCGGTCTGCTACCTGCTCCTGCTCGCCGGGATCGACCCGGTGGCGGCGGCCATCGGGTCGGCTGCGGCACACCTCGCCGTCGAACCCCACCACCAGTCGGTGGTCCGCTCGTCGAAGGACCTGCGCCGGTACGTCGAGGAGTTGCTCCGGTGGTCGGCGCCTGTCGTCGCACTCCCCCGCCGCTGCGTCGCGAGCACCGAGGTCGGGGGGCAGACCGTCGTCACCGGTTCGTCGGTGGAGTGCCGGGTGGCCGCGGCCAACCGCGATCCCGAGGTGTTCGACGAACCCGACGCCTTCCGGACAGGGCGACGCGAACGACACCTCGCCTTCGGGTCAGGCCCACACCACTGCGCCGGCGCACACCTCGCCAGACTCCAGATCGGCCTGGTGATCGAGGAGCTCACCAGGGCACTCCCCGGGTTCCGGCCGGATCCGGCGCATGCGACACCGGACCCCGCTCGAATCGCCGCAGGTGACCCGGTCCTCATCGTGGCGGGCGGCTGACGTCATTCCGGCGCCGGTTCCACCGCGCTCCGGGCGTGGCCGGACGGGACGTCACCCGAGGTCGATGATCCGACTCCGGAGCGATCGCAGGTAGACGATCGACCCGACGAGGAACGCCATGGCCACGATCCCCTGGAGGTAGAAGAGCGGCCGGGGCCACTCCGACCTCAGTGCCACGTCCCGGACAGCCTCGACGTACACCGAGATCGGGTTGACCACGTTGAGCCAGCGCAGACCAGCCGGGAGTTGATCCGGCTGGTACGAGATCGGACTCGCGAAGAACAGCGCCAGACCGAGGAACGACGTGACGAACTGGAACCCGGGCAGGAAGACCTGCAGCGTCGAGGTGAAGATGCTGACCGCCACCACGAAGAGGGTCGTCACCAGCAGCACCACCGGGAGCATCACGACGGTTGCAGAGATCGTGACCCCCTGCACCACAGCGACCACGAGCAGACCGATCGAGACGATGACCGTGTCGATCGAGTTGGCGAGCGTCCTCGACATGGGAATCAGTTCCACCGGGACCGCGACCTTGGTGAGGAGGTCGTGTCGATCAGCGATGCACGTGACCGACCCGAGCGCGCCTGTCACGGCTCGGTACACGACGACGCCGGCGATGAGGTAGGAGAGGTAGGGCAGGTCGCCCCCGGTCTGCTCGAAGATGACACCGAAGATCAATGCGTAGGCCGCCACGGCGAGGGCCGGTTGGAGCACCGCCCACACCAGCCGGGCCGGCCTGGTGCCGAACCGCTCAGCAATGTCGCGACGGGTCCACTCCCCCAACAGCCTCAGGTCCGTGCGACGCGACACCATCAGCGGCGATCGGGCCGGACTCACGAGTCGCGGAGCTCATGCTCGAGCGGCGAGACCGATGCCGGCACCGGTACCGAGCGGGCTCGCTTCGAGCGAACCCGCTCGCCATGGACTCCGGGAATCATGTCCCTCAGGATCGCACAGTCCCGACGAAGCGGCGGTACCATCGGAGGCGATCCGACGAACCGATCTCGTCGTCGCTGCGCCGGACTGGGAAGCGGGGCCACGACCGGAGACCACCAGCCCCGATCGTCGAGAGAGACCATCCCGTGACCACTGTGGCTGAACTCCGAGCTGTCACGAAGCTGTACCGACGTGGCGTCGATCGATCGAACTGGCGGGCACTGATACCGGGTCGCCTGGGCGAACCATCCGGGGCGGACCATCTGGTCGCCCTCGACGACATCTCGCTCCGCATCGAGCCGGGGGACTCGATCGGGGTGATCGGACCGAACGGAGCCGGGAAGTCGACCTTGCTCAAGGTGATGGCGGGGATCATCGAGCCGACGAGCGGCGAGGTGCACACCCACGGTCGCGTCGCCGCCGTCACCGAACTCGGCTCGGGCTTCACACCCGACCTCACGGGGGCCGAGAACCTCCGGTTCAGTGCTGCACTGATGGGGCTTCCGGCGGGCACCATCGACGAACGGTTCGACGAGATCGTCGACTTCTCGGGGATCGGCGAGTTCATCGACACCCCGGTCAAGCGTTACTCCACCGGAATGCGGGCTCGCCTCTCGTTCGCGCTCGCCACCAGCGTCGATGCGGATCTGGTGATCCTCGACGAGGTGCTCTCGGTGGGCGACTGGCGCTTCCAGCAGGCATGCGTCGCCCGGATCCAGGAGATGCACCGGTCGGGTGCAGCGATCGTCGCCGTCTCCCACAACAACTGGCTCATCACCCAGTTGTGCGACCGAGCGATCCTGCTCGAGCAGGGGCGTGTGATCTCGTCCGGGGATCCGATCTCGGTCATCCAGGACTACATCGGCGAGGAGACCTCCACCGACCCCGACAAGTCCGAGGAGCTCCCGAACGCACCGGTGTTCGACCACCAGGAGGACGACCGGGTCCGACTCGGCGACCTCAGGTGCGACCCACCGAACTTCGACAGTGGGCAACCGCTCCGCTGCCGGTTCACCCTGGACGTGAGCGAGCCGGTCGACGGCCACCTGGTCCTCTCCGTCTACACGATGGGTCGAGCCGCGTTCGCCGACCCGATCGAGGGCCCGAGCCAGCTCCTCGCAGCACCGGGTCGCTGGACGGTCTCGGTGAGCACCGCTCCCCTCCCGTTCACTGCCGGGTCGTTCCTCGTCCGGGTGGCGGTCGTCCGAACACTCGACCCGGAGGACCACCTCCAGGAGCTCATCACATCGTTCGCCGACGCGGTCGCCCCGTTCAGGATCCTCGGCGACCCGAGCAGTCGTCCGGGCTTCGTGTTCGACGCACACTGGGAGACGACCGCCGTGCCCGGTGACGAGGACTCAGGACACGGGTCATCAGCCAGGGACTGAGCGGGCCCGGATGCCACCGGGACGGCAAGCGGAACCCCGGACTCAGTTGAAGGTGTCCCGACCCGTGAGGTCCCGGATGAGGTTCGGACAGGTCCGGATCAGGTGCGCCTCGATCTCGGGCCAGCCGGCGGTCTCGCCCGGCGCGGGCGGAGACACCGAGAGCGCCCACACGATGGAGTTTGCTGTCGAGAAGGCGCGAACGGTGGCGGCGACCTCCGTGGAGAATCCGAGCCGCCTCGACAGGGCCGAGGCCAGCGCGAGTTCCGGACCGAGGGATGCGCCGAGGAGCTCGCGACGACCCGTTCCCACGGCATCGAACCACTGAGTCCGGAAGCTCTCGAAGAAGGCTGGGTCGTCCACGAGCTGTTCGTTGCTCCTGAGCTGCAACTGGCCCTTCTTGAGGGCGTCGGCCGCTGGATAGAAGCCGGCACAGATGCGATCGGAGGTCGCCGGACGAGCGACGAACAACGGCAGGGTGGTCGTCGTGGTCGGCACCGTGGTCGTCGTCGTGGTCGACACCTCGGAGGCAACCGCCGTGGTGCTCGTGGCCGGGCGCACAGCCCCGTCAGGAAGGAAGAGCGTCGGACCGGGACCCGGAATCGTCGTCGGCCCGGAGGTCGACGTCGGACGAGCGATCTCGAACGGGTCATCGGTGACCTCGCGCTGCTGATTGGAGAACCCGGGGGCCGCCTCCCCGGCGCCAGAAACCTGCCCACTGCCACAGCCGACCAGGAGGAGCCCGACGACCACGACCAAGACGGCGAGCAGCGAACCCGCCGAACGGACGCCGAGACGATCGGGGAATGTCGAACCGACAGTCGAACCCACGAAGGCCGAGGATAGGTGACCTCCGGACGGGGAGGGCGTCGCCCCCGGACGAGGTCGACGACGGAGATCGCAGTCGTCGGATCGCTGCGACGCCGCAGGTCCCGGACTCACTGGGGGAGGAAGGTCCGGAGGAAACGTTCCCGGTCGAAGCGGGGAAGCGGGACCTGGATGCGCTCGACCCGACGGCCGAACCGCTGGTCACCCTCTCCGTGCCAGAAGTCCCAGAAGAACTCGGGATCAACCTCCCACACGTCAACCTCCATGAGGTCACCCACTTGGTCGACGCGCTCACAGAACCGGGACGGGGCCTCCTCGGGCAGCATGATCAACTGGATCGCCAGTCGATCCTCGGCAGCACGGTTGGGTGCCGAGTAGTGGAGCAGCGCGTCGTCGAGGATCACTGCGTGTCCGGCGGGCACCGGGACGAGATCCAACACGTCTCGTACCTCGTCGGCAACACCGGCGAACGCCTCGTAGGCCCACATCCCGCGAGGATCACGCAGGCGACGGTGACTGCCGGCGAGCAGCTCGAGCGCTCCGTTCCCCGAGTCGCAGTCCACGAGAGCGATCCAGACCGAGACCGAGCGGAACCGGTTCTCGTCGACGACCGACCAGTTCTGGTGCAGCGGCACGACACCGCTGCCGACCGGCTTGTTCACGAAGTTCGCGACCAGTGGACGGTACCGATCGAGCATCGAGTCCACCGTGCCGCCGACGACACCGACGATGTGCTCGAAGCTCGCCGCCCGGAAGCGAGGATCCGTGTGGATCACAGTGAACTCGGCGTAGGTCGGGTCGTAGGCGTCCTCAGGTCGGTGGGCCTCGTCGGTGCTCGCCTCCCGGTACCACTCACGCAACGTGGCGACCTCGTCGTCGTCGAGCAGCGGGACGACGACGTAGCCCCGGTCCACGAGGGTCGCCTCGAGGTCTGGATCGAGGAGGACGCGCCGCTCGATCATCTCGCCCCGCTCCCGCTCGGTCCGGCTTCCTGACGACATCTCCGGGCGTGGTCGAGGATCTCGTCCACGCCGAGGAGGTGGTGGTCGACGTGGCACGGGACGCCACGACGGTCGACCTCGCCGCCGGCCGCGAGCCTGGCGATGTCGCGCTCGAAGAAGTCCCAGTCGACATCGAGTCGCTCGAAGTCGTCCTCGGTCGGCCCAACCGCTCGGTAGTGACACAACCCGGTCGCACCAGCCACGAGACCGGCGACGACCGCAACCCGGATCTGATCGGTCGTGTTGGCCCTCGACCCGTGGAAGAGATCGTGGGCGTAGAGCACTGCGTCCCCGGCCGACGCACGGACGCATACGGCCAGATCACCGACCTCGTCGAAGTCGAGGTAGCGGGAGGACGTGTCGAAGGAACGGATCGAACGTCGCATCCGGTGGGTGCCGGGGAGAACCTGGAGCGCTCCGTTCCGTTCGTCGACGTCCACGAGGGGAACCCACACCGACAGTGATCCGGCCAGGTCCTCATCCACCACGCACCAGTCCTGGTGGAGCGTCGAGGCGCTCCGCTCACCACAACCCTTGACCAGGAAGCTCGAGCCCCCGATCCGCGCATCCTCGAAGAGCCGTTCGACAGGTCCCCGGAACTCGTCGTGAATCACCTCGTGCACAGCCCGGCTCTGCTCCGGGCTGCAGTCGTGGAGGTTCGAGTAGATCCCCTCGACGGAGGGCGCGCCGAGCTCGGCCCAGAGCCTCGTCAACCGGTCGACCCCGTCCGGTCCGAGAAACGGCACGCGCACGAAGCCGTCCCGCTCGAGGCGACGACGTTCCTCCAGGTCCCGCAACAGCGGCCAGGTACGTCCGCCACCGCCGGTCATCCTGCGACCTCCACGCCTGCTGCGCGTAGGTCCTCGAGGGTGAGCGTCGGGTTCTCGAAGCTGACGTGCTCGACCTCCCGGGCGCTCGCCGGCAGCTCCTCGTCGCCGTAGACGTAGTCCACGAAGAACCGGTCGTCGAGGTCGTAGCGGACCAGCTCACCCGGGCCCGCCTGCCGGAAGTGGACCGTTCGGGTCGACTCCGGCACGAGTGCGAGCGCTGCCACGAGCCGTGGACGTCGACTGCGGTTCGGCTCCGACGCGTGCAGGAGTCGATGATCGTGCACGAGCACGTCGCCCGCCCGCATGGGCAGCGTCACCATCTGGCGGGCCACGTCCAGCTCGATCTCCGCGAAGGGGTTCTCGGTGCCGAGACCCCGGATGGTTCCGACCACACGGTGAGACATCGGGAGCACCTCCATCGCGCCGTTGTGCTCGTCCACGTCCTCGAGGGGCACCCAGAAGTTGAGCGACGACGCAACCTGCTCGTCGACGAACGTCCAGTCCATGTGCGGCGGCATCCGCCCGTCGTGACCTCGTCGCTTGGTCACGAAACTGCCGAGGATCGGACGAGCTCCCGAGACCTCTCGCTCGACGACGGGACCGAGCAGATGGACCAACCGTTCGTGGACCTGACGACGAGTCGTCGGGTCCCGGGTGTAGGGGGTCGAATGGAACCCCGGAGGAACCCGGCCCACCAGCTGACGGTGAGCAGCGCGGAGACTCGGAACGACCGACGCGGCGGCACCCGGTAGCACGACGTAACCCCGAGCCTCGAGGTGGCGGTCGAGCTCCGGGTCCCGGAGCTGCGGTCGTTCCTGGTGCACGAACCCTCCCCCGCACGGCGCGGCAACGGATCGGTCCTCCACGATACCGGCCCGACGATCGGTCGCCACCGTGCGGCTCCGACGGGCGGCGCATCCCGAACACCGCGACTCGGCGGTCCGGGCGAGGGGTGAGGACGGTACACTCGAAGTCTCCGAGCCACGCCTCGTGACGCCGTCCCGAGTCCGGCACCGACCCCTGGAGCGATCACCACCGTGGAGATTCGAACCACGCCAGCGTGCGGTGTTGCGCTCGACCGGAGCTAGGGGGGATCCGTGCTCCGCCTCCGACACGCCCTCCGCCTGATGAGCGACGTCGTCCTCTACTCGTCGGCGCACCGAGCGTGGTGGCTGCTCCTGGTGGCACCGATCATCGCCCTCGGCATCCTCGCCGTGACGACGGCGCAGGCGACTGTCCCGTACGCCGTGTACACGCTGTTCTGAGGGGACGGCTGCCTTGCACGTTCTGGGAATCAGTGCGCTCTACCACGACGCCGCAGCCGCGCTACTGCGGGACGGCGAGGTCGTCGCCGCCGCACAGGAGGAACGGTTCACCCGGATCAAGAACGACCCGTCGATCCCGACCAACGCCATCGAGTACTGCCTGCAGGAGGGTGGGGTGGCCAGCGACGGCGTCGACGTCGTGGCGTTCTACGAGAAGCCGCTCACCAGCTTCGTCCGTGTCCTCCGCACGTTCACGGCCATCGGACCGAGCGGGTTCCGCACCTTCCACCGGGCGATGGACGAGATGACGCGCCGGAAGCTCTGGGTCTCGTACGAGATCGACCGAACCCTCCGGTCACTCGGGTACTCCCGGCCCGGGACCACCGTGTTCGCAGAGCACCACGTGAGCCACGCAGCTGCGGCCTTCCTGCCGTCGCCGTTCGACTCCGCCTGCATCCTGACCTTCGACGGCGTCGGCGAGTGGGCCACCAGCTCGATCGGCGTCGGTCGCGGCAGGAGCGTCGAACTGATCGAGGAGATCCGGTTCCCTGACTCGCTCGGCCTGCTCTACTCGGCCTTCACCCACGCAGCCGGTTTCCGCGTGAACTCAGGCGAGTACAAGTTGATGGGACTCGCGCCGTTCGGCGAGCCTCGGTACCGAGACCGAATCCTCGAACGGGTGGTGGACCTGCGGCCCGATGGGTCGTTCGCCCTCGACCTCCGGTACTTCGACTTCCTCTCAGGTCGTCGCATGACCAGCACCCGCTTCGAGCACCTCTTCGATGGCCCACCGAGACGGCCCGGAGCGCCGATCACACGACGGGAGTGCGACCTGGCCCGGTCGATCCAGGACGTGACCGAGGAGATCGTCCTCCGCATGGCCGACCACGCCCACCAGCTCACCGGTGAGGACCGGGTCGTCCTCGGTGGTGGCGTGGCACTCAACTGCGTCGCCAACGGGCGCCTGCTCCGGGAAGGACCCTTCGACGAGGTCTGGGTGCAGCCGGCCGCAGGCGACGCCGGATCGGCGCTGGGTTGCGCTCTCTGGGCCTGGCACGACGCACTCGAGCGGGAGCGTCCGTCGAATGGCGGCAAGGACTCGATGCAGGGGGCCCTCCTCGGCCCGACCCCGTCGTCCGGTGGTGTCTCCTCGCAACTCACCATCCGCGGTCGCCCGCACGAGCAACTGAGTGACCCGGACCGGCGGGCCGAGCGACTCGCCGAACTCCTCGCCGACGGGGCGGTGGTCGGCATCTGCACCGGTCGGATGGAGTTCGGACCGCGTGCCCTCGGCAACCGCTCGATACTCGCCGACGCCCGCTCGAACACGATGCAACGACGACTGAACCTCAGGATCAAGAACCGGGAGTCGTTCCGACCGTTTGCACCTGTCGTCCTCGAGGAGCGGTGTGACGAATGGTTCGAGCTCGACCGACCCTCCCCGTACATGTCGTTCGTCGCCAGGGTGCGGGACGCCATCCCCTCGGCGGGGTCCGACGACCCGTCGTCGGACCCGAAGGATGTGGCCGTCCTCACCGGCCGACTCGAATCGATCCGCTCTCCCATTCCAGCGGTCACCCACGTCGACGGAACGGCCCGGATCCAGACCGTGGATTCGGAGCGCCACCCCGAGCTGCACCGGATTCTCTCCGCCTTCGACCGACTGACCGGCTGTCCAGTCCTCGTCAACACCTCGTTCAACGTCCGGGGAGAGCCCATCGTGGCGTCGGCCGAGGACGCCTACCGGTGCTTCATGGCCACAGAGATGGACTGGCTGCTCATCGAGGACTGCCTGCTGCGTCGAGACGACCAACCCGAGGTCGCGACGCTGGCTCCGGAGTCCGCCGACGTCCCGTCCACCAGCGGGACCTGAGCAAGCATCCTCGGGCGATCAGCACCGGTCGAGCCGCAGGCCTCAGCCGCTGAGGCGGGGACGCAACTCCTCGTACATCCGCTCGGCAATGACCCGGGCACCGAGTTCGTTCGTGTGGGCAGGATCGAAGAAGGTCGGTCGGTCGACATCCACAAGCGCATCGCCCAGGTCGATCGGACCCACCCCGGAGCGATCCCTCATCTCGTCCATGATCCGGCGGATCTGCTCCAGAGTGTCCGGTGTGAACTGCCATCGGTCGAGCAGGGGCTGCGTGAACGGTCGGACCGGCGTCGACCAGAGACCGGGCTGCCAGATGTGCACCACGTCGACACCCTTGGCTGCACCAGCAGCGCGGGCGATGGCGACCCCGCTGCGGTACTGCTCGGCGCCGAGCTCGACCGCGAGTTCGAACTGCTCCTCGGACGACGCCGTGACCGCCGGCGCCCGGGACACCCGTTCCGCTCGGTCCTCCTCGCTCGCAGCCTGGAAGTAGACGCGACCCGGTTCGATCTCCCCGTAGTTGACCCGTTCGAGCGCCGTGGACCACTCGTTGGCGCCGTCGTAGAACACCGCCAGGTCAGGGGGCGGGAGCTCCTCCAACGCCTGCAGGAAGACCAGGGTCTCCTGGTAGTTGTTGTAGCTCGCCAGCCCGAAGTTGACCGCTTCGATCCGAATGCCGTCCTCGGCGGCCAGCCGAGCAAACGCCGAGGGGATCGTGTGGTCGTCACGCTGCCCATCGCCGAACATGGTGGAGCCGCCGAAGAACCAGACGGTCATCGTCGGGTCCGGCGGGCTCCAGGACACCCGACGACCGCCGACCACGTTGACGTAGGTCGACCTCAGGTCGTTCCCACGCCACCCGACCACCGGGTCCGGTCGACCAGAGGTGCTCGCGGCGTTGGACATGGCCTCGTCCGCCCACGGTTCCTCGGAGAACGCGTAATCGAGCGCCCAGCCCTTCGCCTCCGGCTCGAACACCTGCGGTCGGAGCACCACCGGGTCTGCGCCCAGGGCGAGTCCCCCACCCGAACCCGAGCCTCCCGTCCAGAGGAGCGCACCGAGCGCGCCCAGCGTGAGTCCGACCACCAGCAGCGCCAGTTTCGGGAGCAGTCGGCCTCCCGTGGTCGGCGGCCTGCTGAACGTGCGGGTGAAGCTGCTCCGCTGCTCGACCGACACGCGGACCCACCCGTCGGACCGCTCCCCGACCCGGCGACGGCGCAACGGCGGCACGACGGAGCTCACCGCCCAGACCGGCAGCACGAGGAGGAGCCATCCAGCCGTTGCGATCGCTCCGCTGACCCCCGAGGCGATCCGGGCCCCGAGTCGAGCGACCAGGTGGTCGACGCGACGGGCGACCCCAGGGGCCACGGTGCCGACGACGAGGAGGGCCACCGCGGCCAGCCCGGCGACCGCAGCGATCCGGGTCGCTCCCAGGATCAGGGCGACCGCACCGACGACAATCGGCGGCAGTATCCGCCCGACCACCTCCCGGGGCGTCGGAGGACCGGTCACGACGCCGGTCGGGGACTCCGGAGCAGGTCGATCCACGATGCGAGACCTCCTCCCTCCCGCCGCCCGGCGGACCGCAGCACGAACGTCACCTCGCACCGGAATGGTAGCGAGGGTGTGCCCGATGTCCCCCGCGGCAGGATCGGTCCTCGTCCCGTGCCCGCACGGTCACGACAGGTCCCGTAGGCACCGAACGTGCCGAGCCGTACACTGAGGCACATGCGTTCGCACGACGTGCGCCGGTTGCGGGACCGGGCGCTCGACCGCCGCCTCGACATCGACGGGTACGTCGTCGTCCGTGTCGCGGACGACGACACCATCGCCCGGGCGCTCGACGTCTACCACCGCTTCGACTCGGGGATCGATGACGGCTACTACGCCAGCATCCACTCGACGAACCGCCGGTACAAGGAGGACGTCGACCAGGAGCTCCGGCAGATCGTCTGGCCGCCGTGCGACCAGATCCTCCACGACCACGAGTGCCTCGTCGCCGCGATGATGGTGAAGCCACCCACCGGCTCGACGGTGGTCCCGGTCCACCAGGACTGGAACACCATCGACGAATCACGGGGCGCCGGACTGACCTGCTGGATGCCGCTGACCCCGATCACCCGCACCGAGGGCCTCATGCGGGTCCTCCCCGGGAGCCACCACTACCTCCAGGGGCTCAGGGGCAGCCCGGGATTCCCGAATCCGTACCAGGACATCGCCGAACGGATCGACGCCGAGCTCATGATCGATGTGGAGGTGCAGGTCGGCGAGGTCATGATCATGGACGGCCGGGTGCTCCACACCACAGGACCGAACGAGTCGGGTCGCACGAGGGTTGCCGCCTACATGAACTCGATCCCCAGGGGCGCCCAGCCGCTGCACTTCTACCGACGGGAGGACGGTGGCGTGGAGGGCTACCGAGTCGATCGAGCGTTCTTCACCTCCTTCAACATCGGCGAGCGCCCGACGGGCGAACTGTTCCTCGAGCTCGATCGGTACGAGCGTCCCACCATCACGATGCCCGACCTGCTCCGTATGCACCGGGCGACGCGTCGACCGTTCGCCAGGCGCCCTGATCGCCAGTTGCTGGCACCGGACCGGCTCAGTTCGACGACAGCGACGTGAACCTCCGTCGATCAGACTTCGTTCGACGAGTGGGACGGGCAACGTCGTGACGACCCACGGATGTGGGTGACCGTGGGCGAGGGGCGACCCGAACGGATCCCGATCAACGCGCCGTCCATCGGGCCGGAGGAACTCGCGGCGGTGCAGCGGGTCCTCAGCTCGGGGTGGATCGGCACGGGGCCGGAGTGCGACCGATTCGAGCAGGAGCTGGCCGACCTCCTCGGTGGTGTCGAGGTGGTGTGCACCAACTCGTGCACTGCGTCGATCGAGATCGCCGTCGACTACCTGGGCCTGCCGCCAGGGAGCCGTGTCGGCGTCCCGGCGTGGACCCACCCTGCAACCGCGCTGCCGGCCGCGCTCAGCGGGGCGACGGTTGTCCTCCTCGACGTCGACCCTGAC
>SXMI01000238.1 GCA_005777415.1 Actinomycetota bacterium
CATGCATATGCATGACGCTCGCACCACAAAGCAAGGGCGAGGGAGTGGCGGCGTCAGGGGTGACGGGCGATGGCCGCGGATCGCTCAGTGGAACGGGAGCGGCCCGGCGCCGTGGTCGAGGGTGGCGTCGGTGACCGGATGCTCGCTCGGTTCGTCAGGAAGGTCGTTCAGTTCGTTGAGCGGTCGGAGCGCCAGGGAACCCAGGCCGACGAGGCCGACGAGCACGGCGAGCAGGACGAACGTGGGTCCCACTCCCAGCCGATCGACCAGCAGTCCGGCGAGCAGGTAGCCGAGTGGCCCTGCGGCGTACTCGCCTGAGGACGCCAGGCCGACGACCCGTCCGCGGAGGTGCTCCGGCGAGCGGGTCTGCAGCGCCAGGTTCAGGATCGGCCCGACGGGTCCGTAACCGAAGCCGAGGGCCAGGCCGGCCAGCACCATGACCGGGTAGCTGTCACTGGCCGCCATGACCCCCAGGCCCACTGCGGTGGCGATCAGTGCGCCCCGGAACAGCCGACTCCGCCTGAGCCTGTGGCCTCGCCACGCGTAGGCCAGCGCGCCGAGCACCCAGCCGGCGCTGATCGCCGTGACCAGCAGGCCCAGTCGGCCTGGTGCGCCCTGGGCCTCGAACTCGACCGGGAGCAGCACGGCCTCGATCGGCATGTACACCGACACGAGTGCGGCCACCACCAGGAGCAGGGTCCGGAGCAGGCGGTCCCGCCAGACGAACGCGGCACCCGTGCGCACGCTCTGCCAGATCGGCTCGCGCTCCTCGACCGATGGAGTCCGGTCGGCGTGCGGGAGTCGGATCGTGGCCACCGTCACCGCCGACACCAGGAACGCACCGGCCGTGAACCACAGGGCCGAGATGGCCCCGACGGCGGCGATCAGCAGCCCGCCGACCCCGGGCCCGATCAGGAAGGCGACTCCCCAGACGGCCTCATGGATGCCGTTGACCCGCTGGAGGCGCCAACCGCAGCGGGTCGCCGCGGCCGGCAGCATGGCTTCGCGGGCCGTCACCCCGGCGGGGTCGAACACGGCGCCGAGGACGGCGAGTGCGATGAGGAGCGGGAGGTTCAGGCCGACCGTGGCCGCCACGATCGGGATGGCCGACACCGACGCGGCGGAACACAGGTCCGAGACGACCGACGTCCGTCGTCGCCCCATCCGGTCGACGAGCGCCCCGGAGAACAGGCTGGATGCGAGGAGCGGCAGCGCGGTGGCGGCGGCGAGCAGTCCGGCGTCGGCCGGGTTCCCGGTGCGTTCCAGGACGAGCCAGGGGAGCACGACCAGGGCCGCACCGTTGCCGGCCCCGGACAGAATCGTGGCCGCCTCGAGCTGGAGGAACGGGACGATGCTGTCGTCGCCCGAACCCTCAGCGGCGTCGCTCAACCCGCTCGTCGTCATCGGGGTCAGTTCTACGGCTCCTGAGCGCGAGACGTACCCCGCGCGCGACCCCTATAGCGGTGGGGGTGGGGGCGACCCCTATATCGGTGGGGGTCAGGAGGAGAGGGTCTCGAGGAGCTTCTTCAGCTCGCCCGACGGGTCCTCCGGCACGATGTAGCCGGTCTCGTCCCGGATCTGATCGAAGTGGTCCCGGACGTCCTCCGCCGAGTGGCCCTCGGCGTACCAGCCCGGCGTGAGGCCGATGAAGTACCGGGCGACGACGCCACCGGCCACGGAGTAGACCTCGCCGTTCACCGGGCAGTCCTCGTGCGCCAGGTACACCACCGTCGGCGTCACCTCGGCCGGCTCCAGCTTGTCGCCGAACGGTCCGAGCAGGTCCTCGGTCATCCGGGTCTTGGCCACCGGTGCGATGGCGTTCGCCTTGATCCCCTTGGCGCGTCCCTCGTTGGCGAGCACCCGCGTGAACCCGACGAGCCCGAGCTTCGCGGCCCCGTAGTTGGACTGGCCGAAGTTGCCGAGCAGCCCCGAGTTGGAGCTGGTGTTGACGATCCGGCCGTAGCCCTTGTCGCGCATGACGACCCACGCCGGCTGCGTCACGTAGAAGGCGCCCAGCAGGTGCACGGCGATGACCGGCTCCAGCAACTCGGGCGTCATGTTGTGGAACGTCTTGTCCCGCAGGATCCCGGCGTTGTTGATGACGATGTCCACGGTGCCGAACTCGTCGAGCGCCGTCTGCACGATCGCCTGCCCGCCCTCGGGGGTCGACACCGAGTCGTGGTTCGCCACGGCCTCGCCGCCGGCCGCAGTGATCTCGTCGACCACGAGCTGGGCCGCCGATGCGTTGTCGCCCTCGCCACTGACCGAACCACCCAGGTCGTTGACCACGACGCGGGCACCACGTCGGGCGAGCTCCAGGGCGTGGGACCGGCCCAGTCCGCCTCCGGCCCCGGTGACGATGGCGACCTGGCCGTCGAAGGTGAGATCAGACATGTGGGTTCCCCCCGGGGTTCGGGCCGTCGGACCGTCGGTCGTCGACGACGCTGCGATCGTGCGCCGTCACGATACCGATGGCCGCGGGGCCGGACGAATCCGTCGGTGCCCCCCGCCGTCGCCTCCCCGGTGCCCCGGGTCCCCGGTGGCGTCCGCGGGCGGGGGAGCGTTGACGCGACCCGCCCTCAGGCCTCGATGCCGAGGGTGTCGAGGGCGTACGCCGTCATCCGCTTGTAGTCCACCTTGGCGTTGGGGGCCCGGCCGATCGTGTCGATCTCGACGATCTGCTTGGGCGCCTTGTAGGCCGCCAGGTGGGTCTTGACGTGTGCCACCAGCTCACCCGGATCGATGACCGTCCCGACCGCCGGCTCGACCACCGCCACGATCGCCTGGCCAAACTTGTCGTCCGGCACCCCCACGACGACGGCGTCGGCCACGGTGTCGTGGGTCTTGAGCGCCTCCTCGACCTCCTCGGGGAAGACCTTCTCGCCGCCGGTGTTGATGCAGACCGACCCCCGTCCGAGCAGGCTGATGGTCCCGTCGGCGTCCACCGTGGCGTAGTCGCCCGGCATCGAGTAGCGGACCCCGTCGACGGTGATGAACGTGGCGGCGGACTTCTCGGGATCCTTGTAGTACCCGAGCGGCGTCCGACCCGGGATGGCGACGCGGCCCCGCTCCTCCGATCCGGCCTCCACCCGGTGCCCCTCGTCGCTGAGGACGATCGCCCCGGGCCCGAGCGAGAAGTGGGCCGTCTTCTCGGCGGCCCCGGCGGCGGACACGGACTGCCCCATACCGAGCGCCTCGGAGCTCGAGAACGAGTCGACGAGCATCATCCCCGGGTGGTGCTCGAGCAGTCGTCGCTTGATGGGCTCGGACCACATGACCCCCGAGGAGGTGACGAGCACCAGCGAGGACAGGTCCCAGCGGTCGGGCTCCGCATCGAGGCAGGCCAGGATGGGCTTGGCGAACGCGTCGCCGACGATGGTCAGCGCGCCGACGCCCTCGCGCTCGATCGTGTCGAGGAGCTCCACCCAGTCGAGGTGGCGCTCCTCGAGGGTGGCCACGGACCCGCCGGAGGTCAGGTACAGCAGGGCGGTGAACCATCCGGTGCCGTGCATCAGCGGGCAGGCGGGGAGCCCGACCAGGCCGGGCCCGGCGATGCTCTCCAGGATCGCGGCCACGCCGCCGACCTCGTCCGGGTCCTGGGCCAGGAGCGGGTTGGCGGTGGCGCACACGGCGCCGATGAGGTCGTCCTGTCGCCACATGACGCCCTTGGGCATCCCGGTGGTGCCGCCGGTGTAGATCATGAGGATGTCGTCACCGGAACGGCCCCAGTCGGCCTCCACCCGCTCGGTCGTGGTGGCGGCGACGTCCTCGTAGTCGACGGCCCACTCGGGCCGCTCGCCCGTGCCGTCGTCCACCCAGATCCAGTGCCGCACCGCCGGCAGCTGCGGCCGGAGGTGTTCGATCCGGTCGGTGAAGGCCCCGTGGAAGACGACGGCCACGGCATCCGCGTTGTCCCAGAGGTAGAGCAGCTCGTCGTCGAGGTAGCGGTAGTTGGTGTTGACGGGAACCAACCCGGCCTTGAAGAGGGCCGCGCAGGACTCCATGTACTCGGGGCAGTTGTAGAGGTAGAGCGCGACCTTGTCCTGGTGCTCGGCCCCGCCGTCGAGGAGGTGGCGGGCCACGCCGTTGGCGCGCTCATCGAACTCCCGCCAGGTCGTCCGACGATCGCCCTGGATCTGGGCGGGTGCGTCCGGGAACTTCCCGGCGATGCCCTCCCAGAGATCAGCGAAGTTCCATCCGGCCATGCGTCCCCCCGTCTCGGCCCCGCCGGTAGCGGCAGGTGGTCACCTCGGGACGGCGTCGTGCGAATGAGCCGCCCGGCCGAGGAGCATAGGTGGTGGCGCTCGTGCTGGTCCTCGCGACCCTCGGCGGTGCGACTACCGTCCAGCGCCGTGGACTTCGAGCTTCCCGGAGACGACGACCCTCGCCGCGTCGCGGTGCGGACCTGGCTCGAGCAGCACCCCTCGCCGACGGGCCGGCAGCTCGCCGAGGCGGGGTTCGTGGCGCCGCACTGGCCGGCGCCCTGGGGACTGGACGCAGACCCGATCCACCAGTTGATCGTCGACGACGAGCTCCGCCGGGCTCGCGTGTCCCGACCATCCAATCCGATCGGCATCGGGTGGGCGGGTCCGACCATCCTCACGGCCGGGACGGACGAGCAGCGCGAGGCGCACCTGTTCGGGCTCCTCTCTGGCGAGGACGTGTGGTGCCAGCTGTTCTCGGAGCCGGGCGCGGGCTCGGACCTGGCGAACCTGTCGACACGGGCCGAGCTGGACGGCGACGAGTGGGTTGTCAACGGCCAGAAGGTGTGGACCTCGCTCGGCCACCTGGCTCGCTACGGCATCCTGATCGCCCGCACCGATCCGGACCGACCGAAGCACGAGGGGATCACCTACTTCATCTGCCCCATGGACGCCCCGGGGATCGAGGTCCGGCCGATCGTCGAGATGACCGGCGGACACACGTTCAACGAGGTGTTCCTGACCGACGTCCGGATCCCGGCGGCCAACGTGGTGGGTCCGGTCCACGACGGCTGGCGTCTGGCCAAGGTGACCCTGGCGAACGAGCGGGTGTCGCTGTCCTCGGGCGGTGCGCTGTGGGGGATGGGCCCCGACGCCGGTGACCTGCTCGACATCGTCCGTGCGGCCGGTGGGGTCGACGATCCAGTGCTCCGTCAGGAGCTCGCGGCCCTCCACGTCGAGTCCGAGATCCTGCGCCTGATCCGACTCCGGACCGTCACCGCCGCGGTGCAGGGCCGGGCGCCGGGACCGGAGGCCTCGGTCCGCAAGGTGCTCGCCGACGAGCACGGCCAGCGGATCATGTCCCTGGCGCGGGATCTGGCCGGTGCTGCTGGGATGACGACGGCAGCCGGGCCGCTGGGCACCGATCCCGGCTGGTGGGGACACGGGTTCCTCTTCGCCCCGGCGCTGACGATCGGCGGTGGGACCGGCGACGTCCAGCGCAACATCATCGCCGAGCGCGTCCTGGGGCTCCCCCACGACACCGACGTCGAACGCGGCCTGACCTGGGCCGAGGCGCAGCGAGCGCCCCACCACTGAACTTGGCCGGCATCGAACCCGGGTCGGCATCTCGGATGCTCCGCCGGTGGGGCCCCGGGGCTAGGTTGAGCCCATGGCGACCAAGGCAGAGCGTCCGTTGAAGCGGCACCAGAAGGTGGTGGCGTCCCGGGACCTGCCGGGCGTCCCGGCCGGCACGCCCGGCAAGGTGCAACTGGTCAACGGGTTCTCCTGGGTCCGGTACCGGGTCCGGTTCGCCAACGGTGAGGAGATCGGGTTCCTGGGTCGTGACGACCTGGTGCCCGCCAAGGAGTGGGAGGGTGCCGCGTGAAGCTCGGCATGCAGATCGGGTACGCCGGAGGGTTCGCCGAGTCGGTCGCCCAGGTGCAGGCGTTGGAACAGGCGGGCATGGACATCGTCTACGTGGCCGAGGCCTACGGCTTCGACGCCGCCACGCTGATGGGCTACCTGGCGGCCGAGACCGAGCGGATCGAGATCGCCTCCGGCATCCTGCCCATCTACACCCGGACGCCGACCTTGCTGGCGATGACCGCTGCCGGTCTCGACGAGCTGTCGGGCGGTCGGGCGGTGCTCGGTCTGGGGGCATCGGGCCCGCAGGTGATCGAAGGGTTCCACGGTGTGGCCTACGACGCGCCCATCGGCCGGACCCGCGAGATCATCGACATCTGCCGCAAGGTCTGGGCTCGCGAGGAGCCGCTCGTCCACGACGGGGCGAAGTACCAGCTGCCGCTGCCCGAGGGGCAGGGGACCGGTCTGGGCAAGCCGCTCAAGATCATCACCCACCCGCAGCGACCGCGGATCCCGATCCACGTGGCGTCCCTGGGGCCGAAGAACGTCCAGATGACCGCAGAGCTGGCGGACGGCTGGTTGCCGATCCTGTTCCACCCGGCGAAGGCCGCGGACGTGTGGGGTCCCGACCTGGAGGTCGGCTTTGCGAAGCGCTCGACGGACCTGGGCCCGATGGACGTCGTCGCCGGTGGACTGCTGGCGATCGGCGCCGAGAGCGAGGTCGCCGGGTTCCGTGACTTCAGCCGGGGCATGGTCGCCCTCTACGTCGGTGGGATGGGTGCGCGGGAGCGGAACTTCTACAACCAGTTGTTCCAGCGCTACGGCTACGAGGACGAAGCCCGCCGCATCCAGGACCTGTATCTCGACGGCAAGAAGGGCGAGGCGGCTGCGGCCGTGCCGGAGTCGTTCCTCGAGCAGACCTCGCTCTGTGGTGACGAGGGGTACGTCCGGGACCGGATCGCCGAGTACGCAGCCGCAGGGGTCACCGTGTTGAACGTGACGCCGATCGCGGCGGACCTCCCGGCGCAGCAGCGCTTGATCGAGACGGTCCGGAACCTGCTCCCCTGAACCGGCCGCCCCAGGTGTGGCCGGGACCCTGACGCTCTGGATGCCCGGAGCCGGATGGGGCTGGGCCCAGGAGCTGGGCTCAGGGGGTGGGGGCGCCGCCGGTGAGCAGCGGCTCGATGATCGGCATGACCAGCGAGTCGGTGCAGGTGATCGTCTCGGCGTAGCGCCAGTTGACGACGCCGGCGGCAGTCGTCCCGAAGAAGAGCCCGCTGTACTCGGCGGTGGCGAGCCCCGTGGTCCCGAACTGCACGGTGTCCCCGGCGACGACACCGAGCGTCAGCATCTCCTCGTTGAGGGACGCCCCGGGGTCGGGGTTGTTCACCTGCAGCAGGCCGATGTGGATCGGGACGACGAACGGCGTCACGGTCGCATGGCGAACCTGGAGTCCCGACGGGCTCGACGCAGAGAGGTAGGCCTCGGCCCCCAGCCCGTTGGGGTTGGCACAGTGGGCGAACGAACCGGTCACGTCCTGGTCGATCGAGACCATCTCGCCCGACGTCAGGTCGCGGACGCCGGCGAGCAGGAAGTTGCTGCTCGGCAGGACGGTGGTCGTCGGCGCCTGGGTGGTGGGCGGGGCCTCGGTGGTGGGCGGGGCCTCGGTCGTCGTGGTTGTGGTCGTGGGATCGTCCTGCGCCTGTGAGGTGGCGCTCAATCCCAGGACCAGAACGAGCGCGACGGACCCGAACGCCACCACTCGGCTGGTCACCCGTTTCCTCGGTCGATGCACTCGACGTTCCGCTCGCTCACGCACGCCTGCGGTCGCAGGTGTGCTTCCCCTGTCCGGGGCCGGTACCGACCTGCGGTCCCGACCACAAGCCAACCGGGGCGATTTCATCACTCCGATGCCCGGATGCTGGCCCGGAGGCACCTCCGGGCCGACTCGTCGTCACGAATCGGCCCGCTCAGCGGTCGTCCGGCGTCGTTCCGTGAGGTCGATCCGTGCGCCCCGGGACCGCTCGGCCCGGTCCCGCACGCTGGCCGGCACCACCGGGGCCAGCATGCCGTAGGGCGCCCCGTTGAAGCGGTGGTGCAACTCGTGGGCGGCGCCCAGCCGGTCGAGCGCGCCGATCCGGGGCAGGTGGCGGCCACCCAGGCGCCCGTGGATGTAGACGTCGTGGACCAGGAAGTAGGCGGCCCCGTAGGCGGTGATCCCGACGGCGACCGGCACCAGGAACCGGAGGGACCCGACGTTCGTCCCGGCCACGAACATCACGATCGCCAGGCCGGCGAACACGAAGGGGAACCGGTCGTTCCGCTCGAAGCGTCCCTCGGGGGGCAGGTGGTGGCTGCGGTGCCAGGACCAGGCGAACCCGTGCATGGCCCACCGGTGTTCCGCAGCGGCGACGGCCTCCATGATCACGAACACCACGGCGGCGAGGAGGACGTCCCACGCGGACAGGTTCGACAGCACGCTCACCCCTGTGGTTCGGGTCGGCGCGTCCGGACGGATGCAGCACCGGGACGGTCGGTCACCGCCCACCACCGGCGAGGATGGCCTCGGCCTCGGCGACGATCGATCGCACCAGGTCGCCCGCCGGGACGAGCTCCCGGATCGCCCCCATGCCCTGTCCGGCGGGCATGAACTCGTTCGTCGGGTCCACGTCGGGGGTGTGCTCGTCACCACCCAGGTGGTTGACGCCATCGGTCATGGACCGGATGACCTGTCCGGGGAAGGGCTCGGCCGTGGCCCCGGAGCGCTCGAAGTCCTCGGCGTAGGGGGTGCGCACGACCCGGCAGGTCTTGCCGGTGTAGGCGCGGGTCACCATGGTCCCGTCCTCGGCACCCTCCACCAGCCGCTCCTTGTACCCGGGGACGGCCCGGGCCTCGGGTGTGGCGATGAACCGGGTGCCGATCCACACGCCGGCGGCGCCCAGGCAGCGGGCGGCGGCCAACCCCCGGCCGTCGACGATCCCTCCGGCGGCGACCACGGGCACGGAGTCGCCCACGGCGTCGACGATCTGCGGCACCAGTGCCATGGTCGCGACCTGGCCGGTGTGTCCTCCCGCCTCGGTCCCCTGGGCGACGACCAGGTCGCAGCCGGCCTCCACGGCGGCCACGGCGTGGTGGACCCGTCCGCACATGTTCACGACCAGGACGTCCTGTTCGTGGCACTGATCGATCACCTCGCGCGGCACGCCCAGGCCGGCGACGAACACGGTGGCTCCGCCATCGATGATGGCCTGCACCTTCGCCGGCATGTCCTGGGGCGCAGCCGTGAGCAGGTCGACCCCGAACGGCAGGTCCGTCAGCCCGCGAACCGCAGCGATCTCCTCCACCATGGCCTTGTCGCCCATGGTGGATGCGCCGAGGCAGCCGAACCCGCCCGCCTCGGAGACGGCGGCGGCGAGCCGGTGGTAGGACACGCCACCCATCCCCGCCAGCATGACGGGGTGTTCGACGCCGAGGAGTTCGGTGAGAGCGGTCTGCATGGCTGGAGCCTAGGCGCCCGCTCACCTACCCTCGGGTTCGTGCATGCAGCCTGTAGGTCACTCGTTCGTACCGGTTCCGTCAGCGGACGCAGCCCGGTCATCGGCCGACGGATCATCCCGCTCCTCGCCGTTGCGGTCGTCATGGCCGTCGTGGCGGTCGGGTGCAGCAGCGATCCCGAGGAGTCGGGGACCCCGACCACGACGACCACCACGTCGACCACCACGTCGACACCCGTGGAGTCGACCACGTCGGCCCCCGCCCGTCCTGCCCCCAGCCCGCCTCCACCGCCGCCGACGACCGCAGCACCCGTCGCCGTGGCCGACCCGTTGATCGGGGAGCAGTGGGCGGTCGGCCAACTCCGGCTCCCCGAGGTGTGGGCTCGTGGCGCCCGTGGTGAGGGTGTCGTGATCGCCGTGGTGGACACGGGCGTCGACCTCGACCACCCGGACCTGGTCGACCGACTCGTCCCCGGGATCGACGTGGTGGACGGGGACGCGGTGCCCCAGGACACGAACGGCCACGGGACCCACGTGGCGGGCATCGCTGCGGCCACCGCCGACAACGGCATCGGGATCGCCGGGACCGCACCCCGGGCGAGGATCATGCCGGTCAGGGTCCTCGGGACCGACGGGACGGGAACCGACGAGGGGATCGCCCGCGGGATCGACTGGGCGGTCGCCAACGGTGCCGGCGTGATCAACCTGTCCCTCGGTGAAACCGGTGTCCTCAGCCGGATCTCCAAGGGTGGTCCGCTCAACGCCGCGATCCGCAACGCAGCGGCCCGGGGCGTGGTCGTGCTCGCCGCCGCCGGCAACGAGGGAACGGCCAAGCGCAACTACCGGGCGGGGACGCCGACGCTCGTGGTGAACGCGACCAACGAGGCCGGGCAGGTCGCTCAGTTCTCGAACACCGGCGACCTGCGCGCCGTGGCGGCGCCGGGGGTCGGGATCCTCTCCACCGCACCGACCGAACCCACCACTCTGTGGCCCAACGGGTCGAGGGGCTACGAGCGGCTCGACGGCACCTCGATGGCCACACCGATCGTGGCCGGGATCGCCGCCCTGCTCCTCGGTGCCGGGATCGATCCGGCGCTGGTGCTCGACCGGATCGCTCAGACGGCCGACACGAACGGCAACCCGCAGCTCGGCGCCGGAGTGGTCGATCCGGTCGAGGCGACGTCCTGATCGTCCGGGTGGCGCACCTCATCATCCGGGTGGGCCACCGTGCCGACGATCACGCCGGAACGTACGCGCCCGGCGAGGACAACACGCCCTGTCGCCAGCGCCGCGGCGTGGCCACGACGGCGCGGGGGTAGTCCTCGAAGAGCCAGCGCGCGAAGTTCCGGCGGGTCCACGGGGTGGCGCCGGCGACCCGGATGGCGGTCCGGGCGCCCTTGCGGTGGCGCATGGCCCGTACCAACAGCACCGACATGCGGTGGTCGGCCACCAGGTCGGCGCTCACCGTCGAGCGGTACCGGCCCACGACCTCGCCGGAGGGCCCGCCGGCGATCACCGCCTCGGCGGCGCGTCGACCCGTCAGCAGGGCCTGGCCGATTCCCTCACCGGTCAACGTGTCACAGGCCGCGGCGGCGTCGCCGACGAACATGGTCCGGGTGCCGGTCAGCTCGATGTCGTCGATCCGGGCCGGGATCGGCCAGGCCCGGTGGGGCCCCTCGGGCACGGCATCACCCAGCAGCTCACGGGCCCAGGGCCGGGACAACAGGTCGCGCCAGAGCGCGCCCATGTCGCCCACGGCGACCTTCCCGCCGCGCTGGACGCCGAAGCCGACGTTCGCCCCGCCGTCCGGCAGGGGGAACGACCAGAAGTACCCCGGGAGCAGGTCGGCGTCGAAGCGCACGTGGAGGTCCTGCGCCGCCGACGGCGTGACGCCCCGGAAGTACTGCCGGAACGCATGCCACTCGCCGCGGTAGCCGGGTCGCTGCAGGCCGAGGTGCTTGCGGACCGGCGACCAGACGCCGTCGGCGGCCACGCACCATCGGGCCTCGATGCGTCCCGCATCCGTCGTGAGGATGACTCCGGTGCCGGTCTCGACGGTTCCGGTGACCGTCTCCCCCTCACGCACCACGGCCCCGGCTCCGCGGGCCAGGTCGACGAGCGCGGCGTCCAGATCTCGACGGCGGGCCACGGCGGCGAACCGACCCTGCCCCCGCGGGAGGGGGAAGTGCACCGTGACATCGGACGGCGAGGTGACCCAGCAGTCGGTGGCGTCCTGCCACGAGGCGACCGCTCCCGGGTCCAGCCCCAGCTGCTCGAGCTGGCGCAGGGCCCCCGTCGTCAGGCCGTCGCCGCAGATCTTGTCCCGGGGGAACACGGCCCGGTCGACCACGACGACGTCCAGACCGGCGCGGGCGAGCTCGATGGCCGCAGCCGAACCGGCCGGGCCGGCCCCCACGACGACCACGTCGGTGCGGACCGCGGGGGTGTCACCGCCCGTCGCCTCGTCGGAGAGTTCGTGCACGGTCGCAGGCTACGGGCCGGACGGCGGAGCACACAGTCCCGTCGGCGATGAGCCTCAGGCGAGCGCCAGCACCTCGTCGTAGCCGCGGCGGACGCACTCGACGAACAGGTCCGGTTGGGTCACTGCCGCCGGGTCCGCGTTGATGCCGATGTTGAGCTCGTTCTGGTAGCTCAGCAGCGTCACGTTGGCGGCGGCACCGGCGATGGGGCCGAACGGAGTGATCGACCGCACGGGCACCCCTCGGAGGTAGATCGGGATGGGTGAGCCCGGCACGTTGGACGCCTGGAAGTCGAGGCCCTTCATCATGGTGCCGAAGATCTGGGTCACCACCGTGGTGGGCAGCCGGTTGAGCGCGTTCGAGAGAACCTCGACCAACTGGTTCGCCGGCTCGTTGCGGGCGCCGATCATCCGCTCCCGGATGCCACCCATGAGTTCCGCCAGGTCCTCGGCGGAGGTCGGCAGCTCGAACCGCGCGGGCACGAAGTCGTTCCCGGCGCGCTCCACGGCGTCGGCGGCGCGCACGTTGATGGGCATGCCCATGCGGAGTCCGGGCAGTTCGACCCCGTGCTCGTGGTGGTAGATCCGGAAACCCTGGACCAGTCCCGTGACGAAGGTGTCGTTGATCGTCCCACCGATGGCCTTGCCCGCCAGCTTGGCCCGGTCGAGCGGCAGGGTGATGTGGCCGAAGTGGGTCGACAGGGACCGGCCGGTCATGAGGGGCGAGAGCGGGTGGCTCACCGGCCGCAGGATCCGGGCCGTGGATGCGACCAGCTCGCTGACGGAGTCGACGGCACCGGCCGGGTCGCTCACGGCGCTGGTGGCGCCGGACAGCCCCCGGCCGGCCAGGTCGCCGAGGCAGCGCAGCTGGCGGCGGCTCTCGTGCTGGAAGGCGTCGACGAACCGCTCGGCCTGGTTCAGCACCTTCGCCTCGGGGGCGGGCGGCATGGGGCGCTCGGCCGCGTCGGGCTCCAGGTCGAACAGCTCGAGCATGAGTCGGACGCCGCCGACGCCGTCGGTGATCGAGTGGTGGATCTTCAGGATCACCGCGCTCTGGTCGTCGCCGAGGTCCTCCACGACGACGGCCTCCCAGAGGGGGCGGGCCCGGTCGAAGCTCTGCATCGCCAGCGGCTGGGCCATCCGGAGCAACTCGTCGGCGCCGCCGGAGCCGGGGACGCGTGCGAAGCGCAGGTGGTAGTCGAGGTCGAAGTTGGGGTCGACCTCCCAGCGGGGTGGTGCGATCGACAGCGGGTTGGACCGCACCCGCTCGCGGAGCCGGGGGATGGCCCGGGTGATCCGGTCGAACTCACGTCGCAGCACCTCGCGCGGGAGGCGTCCGTCGAGGACGCACACCGTCGTGATGGTGGAGCGGAGCATCGGATCCTTCTCGATGCCCCACATGAGCGCATCCGCGTCGCTCATGCGGTCCTCGTAGACGACTTGCGGTTCGGCGTCGGCGCTCATGGGCACAGGTTAGGACGGCTGTCGCACCGGGGCCCCGCCCGGCCCGGTCAGCGGGGCTGCGTGGTGGTCGTCGTGGTGGGTTTCTTGTCCTTTTCGCACTCGTAGTAGGCGCTGAAGGTGTCGTTCTCGACCCGCCCGTCCAGCCAGGTGCGCTGCCGCTCGGTGGCCACGGAGCCACAGCCGGTCGTCTGGCTCTGGCTGACCTGACGTCCGGAGACGAACGGCGTCGAGTAGAGCTTCACGGTGATGGAGGAATCGGTGTAGGTGGGCCAGATGACGACCCCGTACGGCGTGGTGTTCGTGATCTTGAGGTCGACCCCCGGGTAGGCGAGCGTCGCCTCACGCCCGTAGGGGTAGCGGCTGATGTACTTCGTGTGCGACATGTAGTCGGGGATCTCGAGTCCACCGAAGAAGGCGGCGTTGAACAGCGTCGTGGCGAACTGGCTGACGCCGCCGCCGACGTCCTCCTTGAACTCGCCGTCGTAGATCACGGGCGCATCGACGTAGCCCTTGGCCCGGGTGCGTTCGCCGACGGTGTCGTTCACCGAGAAGGTGGCGCCCGGCGGGATCAGGACGCCCCGCAGGGCGTCGGCGATGAGGTGGATGTTCTTGACCCTCGGCTGGCCGGCGGGGTGGTTCGTGGTGAACTCGCCGACGACCTCCCGCACGCCGAGGGTGTTGGCCCACTCGACGCCCTGGGCGGCGGTGACGGTCGTGGTGGGCAGCGTGACCTCTCGCTGTCCGGCGAGGAGCGCCTGCACGATGAGGTCGGGTGCCTCCGGGGCGCAGCACACGACGGCGTCGCTGCCGGGCACGGGGACCGGGAGGCCGGAGTCCACGGTGAAGCGGACGCCGGTCGGATTGGAGCGGTTGGTCGGCACCTCGTCGGCGAGCACGTTCGCGACCAGGGCGGAGTCGAGCGTCAGCCGCAGCGGTGCACCCGGGCCGTCGTCTGCGACCACGACGGCGGGACGGAACTCCGAGGCGTCGACGGTCACCCGCTCGTCACCGACGACGAGCGTGACCTCGCCCTGGGTGATCGCGTTGGCCTGGTCGACGATGGCCTGGACCTCCTGGTCGGTCCTGACCGGCAGCAGGGTCGCCCGCTCGACGTCGACCGCGACCGGCTCGCCGACCCGATCGAGCGTGAGCGGCAGCGACTGCACCACCGAGTTCATGGAGATCTCGCGGCCCGGCCGCCCGGGCACCAGCACCACGTCACCCGGATTGATCTGGACGGTCGGCTCGGTGGCGGGGACCCGTTCCTCGCCCTCGAGCACGCCGATCGTCTCGCCGAGCACGGCCACGTCGACCGACAGGATCACCGGGTACTCGCGGTCGGTGAACATCGAGGCCAGCCAACGCAGCGGCGGGGTGGGGAGGGGGTCACGTCGACCGACGTCCCACACCTCCTCCACGGTGGCGTCCACGTCGACGGTGAGCCCGGCCGCGCCGAAGGTCGTCTCACGGTGGAGCTCGGCGGCGTCGATCGTCAGGGCCGTGGGGGGCAGTTCGGCGGCGAGCTGCTCGACGGCTGTGCGGAGCTCGTCGCGATCCATGCCGCCGACCGGAACTCCGGCCAGGGCGACGTTCCGGGCGACGGTGTCGCCGGCGGCCCAGGTGTCGACAGCCCAGACGCCCGCCACGAGCCCCACCACGATGAGGGGCGCGGCGAGCAGGCAGAGGAGCACCTTCCGGGGCGTCGACACAGGGAAAATGTGGCACATGGCGGGCCCCGGGTGGTGCCGCCTCCCGCTCGGTGGCCGGGCCGCTGCAGCGGGTCCCGTCGCCGGTCTGTCAGGATGCGGGTCCGCCGATCACTGCGGGGCGGTGGCGTCCACCGTCCGGAGGTTCGTCGCCCGCCCGGGCCGGACGGGTCGCCGTCGAGAGGAGTCAACGTGCCGATCAACCCCGATGCCGTCGGAACGACCAGCCAGCCGGTCGAGTCGTCGTGGACCTCGCGGGACGCCCTGCTCTACGCCGTCGGTGTCGGCGCCGGCCAGGACCCGCTCGACCGGGGCGAGCTCCCGTTCGTGACCGAGAACTCGATCGACGTCGAGCAGCGGGCGCTCCCGACGTTCGCCGTCGTGCTGCCCGACGTGACCGGGGTCTTCGGGTCGATCGGTTCGTTCAACCCCGCCATGCTCGTCCACGGCGAGGAGCGCATCGTCCTGCACCGGGAGCTCCCGGTCGAGGGTGCGGTCACCACGACCGCAGAGATCACGGCGATCTGGGACAAGGGCAAGGGTGCGGTCGTCGAGATCACCAGTCGGTCCCTGGCCGCGGACGGCGGCGAGCCGCTGTTCGACGTCGTGATGTCGGCCTTCATCCGCGGTGAGGGTGGCTGGGGCGGGGAGCGCGGCCCGTCGGGCGGTGCCGCCTTCCCCGAGGGCCGGGAGCCGGACACACAGATCGACCTGCAGACCCGACCGGAGCAGGCGCTGGTCTACCGCCTGTCGGGCGACCGGAACCCGCTCCACTCGGACCCGGCTTTCGCGGCCTTCGCCGGGTTCGACCGGCCGATCCTCCACGGGTTGTGCACCTACGGGTTCTCGGGTCGGGCCCTGCTGCGTGGGCTCTGCGACGGGGACCCGGCCCGGTTGGCGTCCATGTCCGGCCGGTTCTCGTCGCCGGTGTTCCCGGGTGAGTCCCTCACCGTCCAGATCTGGCGCACGGCCTCCGACGAGGCCGTGTACCGGACCCTCGGCGCCGACGGCCGGGTCGTGATCGACGCCGGGACCGCGACCACCCGGGCCTGAACCCGTGGCGGGGGCCCGGCCGCGTCACCTGCCCTTCACGGGCGATGGGTCCCGGCTGCGCATGGGGTTGCGGCCGCTCGACCTCGGGGACTGGCTCGAGGTCGACGAGGACCTCGGCGCCTTCCTGGACCACAAGGCCCACGTCCTCGAGACACGGCCCGGCGACGTGGTCGCGGTGGTCGACGATCCCGACGGGCGGGTGCGTCGAGCCGGCCAGGAGCTGCTCGATGTGCTCGTGCAGCACCTGGCGGAGTGCCATGCGACGACCCATCGCCGGCTGGGCGACGCCGTGGTGGTGGACGGCGGGCCTGAACCGGTTCCGGTCACGCCCGCAGCGCTGGACCGCGCCGGCATCCATCCGGTCGATGCGGCGGGGCGGCTGGTCGCCGAGGACTGGGCGGTCCAGCTCAGGCGATCGGAGGGCTGGACCCTCGATGCCGCCTCGATCTGTTCGCCGACCAGGTGGGTGCTGGCCGAGAAGCTGGGCCGCCCCATGGCGGCCGTCCACGAGCCGGTGGCCGGGTACGCGGAGCAGCTCGCAGCGCCGGTCGACCGGTTCTTCGACCGCCTGGAGGTCGACGCCCCGAGGTGGCGTCTGAACTGGAACCTCTCCGACGACGACTCGCTCTACCAGCCGACCGGCAAGTACCGGACCGAGCCGGCCGACGACCTGTCGGCGGCCGACGTCCCCGATCGGATCTGGTTGCGGGTGGAGCGTCAGACGCTCAGGCGGCTCCCGTCGACGGGTGCGGTGGTGTTCGGGATCCGGGTCCACCAGGATCTGCTCGGACGTCTCGCCGGCCGACCCGAGGTCCTGGCCCGGTTGGCCGGCACCATCCGGTCCTTCCCGCCCGGGACCCTGGAGCACAAGAGCATGGGGGCCTTCGCACCCGCCGTGCTGGAGTGGATCGACCGGATGTGACTCAGAAGAGGCGCAACTCGTCGGACTCGATGCCGCGGAGAGCGTCGTAGTCCACCTCGACCCACCCGATCCCGCGGGACTCGGCGAGCACCCGGGCCTGCGGCTTGATGATCTGGGCCACGAAGATGCCCCGGATGCCCCGCAGCAACGGGTCCCGTTCCAGCCGGTCGAGGTACCGGGTCAGCTGTTCCACCCCGTCGATCTCACCCCGTCGCTTCACCTCCACCGCGACGGCGGTCCCGTCGGCGTCACGGCAGAGCAGGTCGACCGGGCCGATGTCCGTCGGGAACTCCCGTCGCACGAGCGTCAGCCCCGCCGCGATGGTGTCCGGGTGCTCGGCGAGCAGCGCTTGGAGGTGGGCCTCGACGCCGTCCTTCTCGAGGCCCGGATCGGGGCCGAACTCGTGGAGCTCGTCGGCCAGGATCTCGAGCAGGTCGATGGTGAGGCGCTCGCCCTTGGGGTTCGACACGACCCACCGCTCGCCCTCGTCGAGGAGCGTGTTGGGGGCGTTCATCCAGTTGAGCGGCTTGTAGGCGCCGCCGTCGGCGTGGATCGCCACGCAGCCGTCGGACTTCACCATGATGAGTCGGACCGCCTCGGCGAGGTGGGCGGCCAGCCGTCCCTCGTAGTCGACGGTGCAGCGGGCGACGACCAGACGCACCCGCGAGACGCTAGTGGGCGCCGCTCGTCGGGTCGCGCAGCTCGGGGATCCGACGGGAGATGTCGGCGCAGTCCTCGCAGATCTCGTCCGGGACGAGTCCGATCCGCATGAGCACGGCGAACGCCTTGCAGCCGAGGCAGAGCCCGAAGGCGGCCTCGAGGAACGCGGCCCCGGCGAGGGCGGCCACGACGATCCGGGCCGCCCCGGTCGAACCGAGCAGCCAGAGCAGCGACGCCGTGGTCGAGAAGGCGACCCCGATGGCCTGGGCGAAGCGCTTGGGTGGGCCGGGGACGAGCCGTTCGTGGGAGCGGAGTCGGGGGGCCACGACCCGGGTGGCGAACTGCCCGAGCGGGCTCAGGGTCGGTCCCGTCACGACGCGTGCCCAGAACCCGTAGGTCAGCGGGATCAGCACCCAGCCCCAGCCCGGGACGGCGACGGCCAGGGCCATGAGGACGACGCCTGCGGCGACGGTCCGGGCGGCGACCTCGTTCACGGGATTGGGGAACGACACGAGCGACCGCAGGGGATGGCTGTCGCTGCTGGTCCCGTCGTCGGTGTCCGGTCCGGTCGAGGTTGCGCTCACGTCGGCAGCCTAGGTCGGTAATCCCGACCAAACAAGTCGGGAATAGGGCTGTTCGGCAGTTGTGCCGGTCGCCACAGCGGCAGTGCCGTACCGGCTCCGTAGGTTCGACGGTGCCGGAGACGACGAACGGCTCCGACGATCCCGGGAGGGTCCATGGTGCGTCGAATCAGCGTCCTCATCCCGATCGCCGTGGCGATCGCACTCGCGTGCAGTGGGTGCTCGGGAGACGGGTCCGCCGACGGCGGGTCCGCCGACACGACGGTCGCCACCGCCCAGTCGCCGACGGGTTCCGGCGCCGCAGCCCCCGGTCCGGACGGGGCGACCCCGGTGGTTCTCGAGTCGGGTGAGGCGACGCCCATGGGGACGCCTCCCGAGGGCGACTCCGAGACGTACAACATCGCCCAGATCGCCGCGGGAACGGCGGCGACGCAGACGGTCACCCGGCTCGCCATCCAGGCCGGCCTCGTCGGCACGCTGGCCACCGGCGGCCCGTTCACGGTCTTCGCCCCGTCCGACGAGGCCTTCGCCGCCGTCGACCCGGCGGCCCTCCGCTCCCTGTCGGCGGACCCGACGGCCCTCGCCGGGGTCCTGACCCTCCACGTCGTACCGGGCACCTACACCGCCGCCGACCTCCGCGCCGCGAACGGAACCAGCCTGACGACGGTGCAGGGAGGCGCACTGCGCGTCGAGGCGAAGGGTGACGCCATCTACGTCGGCGGCGCCAAGGTGGACCTCCCGGACGTGACCGCCTCGAACGGCGTGATCCA
>SXMI01000239.1 GCA_005777415.1 Actinomycetota bacterium
GACGTCGTCGGGCGCAACGGCTGGGTGTTCGGCCGCAAGGGTGACGGCTACGTGGCGCTGTGGAGCCACCGCCCCACCACCTGGCGCACCTACGACCCGGCCGTCGAGGCCACCGACGGCATGACCGGACCGTTCGACCTGCGGGCGCCGGGCGGTCCGGACAACGTCCGGATCGTCGAGGTCGGCGGCGCCAGCGAGCACGGGTCCTTCGAGGCCTTCGTCGATGCCGTCAGCTCAGCGACGGTGGAGGTGGTCGGCATCGGTGGCGAGCGGACGGTGCGGTACGTCTCCCCCACCGAGGGCGAGCTCCGCTTCGGAGTGGTCGGAGCCTTCCGGGTGGACGGGGTCGAGGTCCCGCTCCGGGACCACCCGCGCCACTCGAGCCCGTGGGCCGAACAGTGCGCCGTCGTCGAGAGCTTCGACATCCGCGACGGCGACCGACGGCTGGTCATGGACACCACCACCGCCGGTCGCGTCGTCAGCTGAGACCGGTGCGACCCGGGACGTGAGCGAACCGACGGCTCCGGCGACTCCGGCGACCGACCCGTTCGCACCGCTCACCGGACGGGTGCCGGCGGACGACGCCGAGCTCGACTCGTTCGTCGACGACCTGGTCGGCGGGCTCACCGACGACGAGCTGTGCGCCGTCATGTCCGGGGACGGCCCGCTCGTCCGGGGCACCCGCGAGATGTCGCAGCGCTACAACGGCGAGCCGATCGTGGCGGGTCGGATCGACCGGCTCGGCATCCCCGGGATCCGGTTCACCGACGGGCCCCGGGGGGTGGTGGTCGGCCACTCGACCGGCTTCCCGTCGTCGACCGCCCGGGCGGCCACCTTCGACGTCGAACTCGAGGAGCGCATCGGCGACGCCATCGGCGTGGAGGCCCGCACCCAGGGGGCCAACCTGTTCGCCGGCGTGTGCGTGAACCTGCTGCGCCACCCGGCCTGGGGTCGGGCCCAGGAGACCTACGGCGAGGACCCGTTCCTGCTGGGCGAGTTCGGCGCGGCGCTCGTCCGGGGCACGACCCGCCACGTGATCGCCTGCGTCAAGCACCTGGCCGCCAACAGCATCGAGAACTCCCGGTTCTGGCTGGACGTCCGGGTGCACCCCGACGACCTGCGCGACCTGTACCTGCCGCACTTCCGGGCGTGTCTGGACGCCGGCGCCGACTCGGTCATGTCGGCGTACAACCTGGTGAACGGCGCGCCCTGCGGCCACTCGACCGAACTGCTCGACGGCGTGGTCCGTTCGGAGTGGGGCTCGGACGCGTTCGTCATGTCGGACTTCACCTGGGGGATCCGCAACGCCCGGCGGGCCGTGCTGGGCGGCATGGATCTGGAGATGCCGTTCCGCTGGCGGTTCCGGGCGCTGCCCCGACTGCTGCGCCGGGGCTCCGTCACCCGGGAGCGGCTTCGGGACTCCGCCCGACGGCTCGTCCGGGCCCAGGCCCGGGGGGCGCGGCACGGCGAGCCGGGGCGCTACCGACCCGAGGTGGTCGCCGGGCCCGAGCACCGGGCGCTGGCCCGGGAGGCGGCGGCCCGGTCGCTGGTGCTGCTCCGCAACGAACCGGTCCGGGCCGCAGCAGGTGGGGCGACGCCCGTCCTCCCCCTCGACCCGGCCCGGGTCGGCCGGCTGGCGGTGATCGGGGCGCTCGCCACCGCCGAGAACCTGGGTGATCACGGTTCCTCGCAGGTGCACCCGACCGACGTGGTCACCCTGCTGCAGGGTCTGGTCGCCGCCGGCGCCCGGCACGACGTGGAGGTGGCCCACCTGGACGGCAGCGACCTGCCCCGGGCCCGGGCGCTGGCCACCGACTGCGATGCCGTGGTCGTGGCTGCCGGATCGACCTGGCGCGACGAGGGCGAGTGGATCCTGAACGCCGGTGGCGACCGTGGTTCGCTGCGTCTGGCCGCTGACCAGGAGGCGCTGATCCGGGCGGTGGCGGCTGCCAACCCGGCGACGGTCGTGGTGCTGAACGGCGGGAGCGCCTTCGACGTCGACCCGTGGCTCGAGGACGTGGCCGCGCTGGTCATGGCCTGGTACCCGGGCATGGAGGGCGGCCACGCCGTGGCCGACGTCCTGTTCGGCGAGGCCATCCCCGGTGGCCGGGTGACCTGCACCTGGCCGGCCGCCGACACCCGGCTGCCCCCGTTCCGGCGGTTCGCCCGGCGGATCACCTACGGCCCCCTGTTCGGCTACCGGATGATGGAGGCCACGGCCCAGCGGCCGCGGTTCTGCTTCGGGTTCGGTCTGGGGTACGCCACCCTCGAGTGGTCCGAGCCCCGCCTGGACGGGGTGGAGCCGGTCGACGGCGCCGACGCCTGGTCGACCGCGTCGCTCGTCACCCTGTCGGTCGAGGTCACGAATGCCACCTCGGTGGACGGGGCCGAGGTCGTCCAGGCCTACGTGCCGCTGGGGCTCGGGACGCACGCCGAGCCGCTGCTGACGCTCCGGGGGTTCGCCCGGGCCGACGTGCCCGCCGGGACGACCGTGCGGGTCCCGGTGCAGGTGCACGTCCCCACCGGGGTCCGGCGGATCCACGTGGGCCGTTCGGCCGATCCGACCGGCCACAGCGTCGTCGTCCTCCCCGGCTGAAGCGGCGCGGCCCCGTCCAGCCCACCGGGGCCGGACCCGACCCCGTTCCCCCACGGCTCGCCGCCGTCCCGCTCGGATCACCGCCGTCCCGCTCGGATCACCGCCGTCCGTCTCGGCTCGCCGCCGTCCGTCAGTCCGCTCCGGGTTCGATGTCACACCCGGCTGGTTCACTACTCCTCAGTTCGGGACGGCGCCCGCCGGACCAACCGGAAACCGGGAACCACCCGGACCGGATCACGTATCGCAGCACTGCTGCAGGAGGGGACACCACCATGTGCATCGGACACGATCACGGAACGACCACGAGAACGACCATCGACCTGACCAGCGGCCTCACCGCCCTGGCGAAGCGCACTGCGGGCCGGCCGGTGGTCCGCGGGAGGCCGAACC
>SXMI01000240.1 GCA_005777415.1 Actinomycetota bacterium
CGGCTCGGCGCTCAGCCTCTACTCCGATGCCGGTGTGCTGACCCTGCAGTGCTCCACCGGGGCGGCCCGTCTGGACGAGCTGACCGGTGCCGTCGACGAGGTCGTCACCGACCTGGCCCGCAACGGTGTGTCGGACGAGGACGTCGACCGGGCCTGCCGGTCGTTGTGGGCCGCGACGGTCCTGGGCCTGGAGGACGTGGGGGCCCGCTCCGGTCGGCTCGGGGCGGCCGAGCTGCTCCACGGCGGGCCGACCCCGATCACCGAGTTCCGCGATCGGCTCGCCCGGGTGGACGCCGAGCGGGTGTCGGCCATGGCCGCCCGGGTGCTCGGCGGTCCGTCGGTCACCTCGGTCGTCCTGCCGGAGTGAGCTGTCTCGCAGCGCCGCCGTGCGGGGGTCACGTCCGACTCAGGCGGACTCGTCGGCGGCCTCGACCTCGTCCCGGGTGACGCCCAGGACGAACAGCACGGCGTCCAGGTAGGGGACGTTCACGGTGGTGTCGGCCGCCTGCTGGACGACGGGCCGGGCGTTGAACGCCACCCCCAGACCGGCCGCCGCGATCATGTCCAGGTCGTTGGCGCCGTCGCCCACGGCCACGGTCTGGCTGAGCGGGATCCCCTCGGCGTCGGCGAACTGCTGGAGCAGCTCGGCCTTGCGGGCCCGGTCGACGACGCCGCCGAGCACCTCGCCGGTCAGCACCCCATCGACGAGTTCGAGCTCGTTGGCCACGGCGTGGTCGAGCCCCAGCTCCTCGGCCAGCGCGTCGGTGAAGTGCGTGAATCCGCCCGAGACGATCCCCACGCAGTAGCCGAGCCGCGTGAGGGTGCGCACGAACGTGCGGGCCCCCGGGGTGAGGCGGACCCGGGCCCGGGCCCGCTCCAGGGCGGCGACGTCCAGGCCGGCCAGCCGCCGGACCCGCTCCCGCAGGGCGGCCTCGAAGTCGAGCTCGCCGGCCATGGCCCGCTCGGTGACCGCCCGCACCTCGTCCAGGCAGCCGGCCTCGTCGGCGAGCAGCTCGATCACCTCGTCCTGGATGAGCGTGGAGTCGACGTCCAGCACGACCAACCGCTTGGCCCGACGCTCCAGGCCCGCCGGCTGCAGGGCCACGTCGAGGCGGTGGGCGGCGGCGGCCTGGCCGAGTCGGGTGCGCAGCACCAGCGGGTCGGCGCCCGACACCCGGAACTCGTAGGCGTACACGGGGTAGCGGGCGAGTCGGACGACCCGGTCGACGTTGCCGCCGGCGGCCACCACGCCCCCGGCCACCGCGGCCAGCTCGGCGGCCGACAGCGGGGTCTCGAAGCCGTGGCCCAGCACCGTCACCGCGTCGACCTGTGGCCGTCGGCCGCTGCTGGCGGGGATGGGCGACAGGTCGAGGCGCAGGTCGTACTGCGAGGCCAGGTGCTGCAGTGTGGACCGGAGGGCGTCGTGGTCGTGCGGCTCGCTGATGGCGACGGCCAGGGTGAGCATCCCGCGGACCAGGACCTGCTCCACGTCCTGGACCTCGGCGTCGAGCAGGTCGAGGGTGGTCATGAGGTCGGCGGTGATGCCCGGACGGTCGGGGCCGGTGAGCTGGACGAGCCACCCGGCACCGGGCGTGCTCGGATCCGGCCGGTCGGGCTGCGTGGTCACGACGGGTACGGTACGGCCACGGCGGGCGCCGCCGGGACATCCGTCCGGTCGGGGCGTCCGCAGGTGGAGGCACACGTGGCGATCGGGTTGGTGGAACTGGAGTCGGCGGGGGAGTCGGTCCGGGTGGTCCGGCTGGCGCGGCCGGACCGCCTGAACGCCCTGTCGATCGAGCTGGCGATCGAACTCGACGAGGTGCTCGCCGCTGTCGGCGCCGACAACGACGCCCGGGTGGTGGTGCTGACCGGGTCGGGCCGGGCGTTCTGCTCGGGTCTCGACCTGAAGGACTACGGGGTGATCCCCAACATCGACGGCCTGTCGGTCCACCGGATCGCCAGCCGGTCCATGCGGGTCTACTCCCAGCTGACCCGGCGTCTGCGGGCCCTGCCCCAGCCGGTCGTCGCCGCCGTGAACGGCCCCGCCTACGGGGGCGGGATGTGCCTGGCGCTGGGCTGCGACCTGCGGATCGCGTCCGAGGACGCCACCTTCAACGCCACCGGGATCGTCAACGGGCTGACGTCCACCGAGATGGGCGCCGGCTGGCTGCTGCCCCGGCTGATCGGATCGGCGAACGCCAACGACCTGCTGCTGACCGGTCGCCGCATCGACGCCGCCGAGGCGCTGCGGGTCGGGCTGGTGTCCCGGGTGGTCCCGGCCGCCGACCTGCTCGGCGAAGCGCTCGCCATGGCCGAGGCCATGTCCGCGTACTCCCACCACGGGCTCGAGGCGACCAAGCAGGCCTTGTGGGCCGAGCTCGAGATCTCGAGCTTGGACGCGGCGATCGAGTTCGAGGACCGCAACCAGCTGATGGCCGGCTTCACCGACAACCTGCCCGAGGCGATCCGGGCCTTCGACCAGGGACGCGACCCCGTCTACCGGGACGACCCGCGTCGTGACCTGTTCCAGGTGCCCGACCCGGCCGACGGTCCGGGTGGGGACGGTGGGAGCGCCGGTGGCGGGTTCGACGACGGGCCCCAACCGGCCTGAGTGCCGGGTGTCCGCCCCGCCTAGAGTGACTCCGTGACGATCCGGGTCGGAGTGTTCGGGGCAGGTGGCCGCATGGGCTCCACCGTGTGCCAGGCGGTCGCCGCCGATCCCGAGGTCGAGCTGGTCGCGGCGGTCGACCCGCACTACTCGGGGTTGGACCTGCGGACGGTGATCGGTGTCGACACCGAGCTCAAGTTCTCCCGGGACGGTGCCGCCATGGCCGCAGCCGACGTGGACGTGGCGGTCGACTTCACCGAGCGCTCGGCCTGCTGCGACACGCTCGGCGTGCTGGCCGCCGAGGGCATCCACGCGGTGGTCGGCACCACCGGGTTCACCGACGCCGACATGGAGCGGTTCTCCGCCGAGTTCACCCGGTCGAACTGCGTCATCGCCCCCAACTTCGCCATCGGGGCGGTGCTGATGATGCACTTCGCCGCGCTGGCCGACCCGTACTTCGAGTCCGCCGAGATCATCGAGCTCC
>SXMI01000241.1 GCA_005777415.1 Actinomycetota bacterium
CCGTGGTCGACGTGGGCGATGATCGCCACGTTGCGGATTCCGGGGACGCGCTCAGGCATGGGTCTCGATCGTCGGTTCGGGGGCGGGCCCGGCGGGCTCGCCGGTCGACTCGTCGGGGGTGCCGGTCAGCGCCGGGACTCGAGCCGCCGACGGATCATGTCACGCCGGGCCTGCAACTCGCGATACGTGAGGCCGTCGTCGCTGTCGTCCACGACGCCCAGACTGGCCTTGATGGCGTTGGTGTCGACCTGGAAGTCGTCCACGGCGACCCCCAGGTCGGCGGCGAACCGGTCGCCGTGGGTGGTCACCAACTGCATGGACAGGGCCGAGATCTCGCCGACCAGATCCAGGTCCGGGGCGAGGGTGGCGATGGCGCCGTCCAGGAACACGAGGTTCTTCACGTACAGCATGAGGATCTTGGGGAGCCGGGCGCCCATGGCGAGGAGCTCCTTGATGATGCGCTGGATCTCACCCACCAGCTGCTCCTGATCGAGCGTGGTCGGGTCGACGGGGGCCTGATCCAGGCCGAGGGTGCGGATCACGTCGTCGATGTCGGTGTCCGCAGGAAGTGCCCCCAGGTCGCGGAACGCGGCGATCTGGCCGGGCACGTCGCCCATGGCACCGCACAGCATCAGGCGGAGGAACGCAGAGCGCTCCAGCGGCGTCATCCTCGCCGTGATCCCGAAGTCGAGGAGCGCGATCCGGCCGTCGTCCAGGACGAAGAGGTTCCCTCCATGCAGGTCGCCGTGGAAGATCCCGTGGACGATGCAGCCCTCCGTGAACCCCGACATCCCGGTCCGGATCACCGCCTCGGTGTCGATGCCCGCAGCGCGCATCGCCTCCAGGTCATCGAAGCTGAACCCGTGGAGCCGCTCCATCACCAGCACGCGCCGCGTCACCAGCTCGGGGTGCGGTCGCGCCACGACGAAGCCGCGCTGGCCGAGCTGGGAGAACACCTCGGCCACGTCGAGCATGTTCTCAGCCTCCAGCCGGAAGTCGAGCTCCTCGGTGATGGTCTCGGCGAACAGCTCCACGAGCGCCGGCGGGTTGGCGAGGGCCGCCACGGGGATGCGGCCGATCAGGAACGGAGCGATCCAGGACATCACCCGGAGGTCCTGTTGGACCCGCTCCCGGATGGTCGGACGCTGCACCTTGACCACCACCTCCTCGCCGGTCCGGAGCGTGGCCGCATGGACCTGCGCGATCGACGCGGCGGCGATGGGCCTGCGGTCGAAGCTGGCGAAGACCGCCTCCAGCGGTCGACCCAGGTCGGCCTCGACGACCTCGCGCACCGAGTTGAACGGCTCGGCCGGCACCTGGTCGCGACACAGTCGGAACTCGCTCACCAGCTCGGGCGGGAACAGGCCCTCGCCCGACGAGATGATCTGGCCGAGCTTGATGTAGGTGGGGCCGAGGTGCTCGGCGGCGACGCGGAGTCGACGAGAGAGTCCGGCGGTCGAACGCTGTCCCCCGGCCCGTCGGTCCCGGACGGCCCACCCGCCGAGGGCCACCGCCAGTCGCCCGGTGACGACGCCGAGGCGGCCGAGTGGCGGGATCCGTCGCCGGCTCGTCAGCGCCGGCACCTGCCGGCGGATCGACTGGCGGAGGGCGGGTAGGCCCACCGACCAGGACAGCTGGTCGCGGTCGACGAGCCACGGGCCGTCGTCGGTGAAGGTGAACCGCTCCAACTCGTCGGTGCGTCCGGAGGCCGGCGTCGGTTCATCCATGGGAGGAGTCAACCCCGCTCGGCCGGGGGACGCACGGCGCCCGGCTCCCGGGCCTCGATCTCGTCGAGCTCGGAACGGAGGAGGTCGAGCAGTTCCGGTCGACAGACCAGCAGGTCCGGCACCGAGAGATCCGGACCGTTGTAGCTGAGCTCCGACCCGTCGAGCCGTGTGCAGGTGACTCCGGCGGCGAGCGCCACGGCGGCCGGAGCGCAGTTGTCCCACTGGAACTGACCGCCGGCGTGGACGTAGGCGTCGGCGAGCCCCCGGACCACTGCCACGACCTTCACCCCCGCAGACCCCATCGGGACGGTGCCGGCACCGAGGTCGGCGACGAGCGTGTCGGCGAGCGCAGGCGGACGGGATCGGCTCACGGCGATCCGGAGGGGGGCGTCCGTGGAGTGGTCCATCCGCTCGGGGAGCCGTGGCGGGTCGAGCGTGTCGAACACGATGCCCTCGGCCGGGAGGGCCACCGCACCGGCGGTGGGGCGGTGGTTCTCGACGAGCGCCACGTGCACCGCGAAGTCGTCCCGCCCCTCGCCGTACTCACGGGTGCCGTCGAGCGGGTCGACGCTCCAGACCCGTGACGCCGTCAGGCGGCTCCGGTCCGAGTGCTCCTCCGCCGCGTGTTCCTCGCTCAGGATCGCGTCGTCCGGGCGCTCGGCCCGGAGGCGGTCGACGAGGTAGTGGTGAGCGGCCAGATCCCCGCAGGTTCGGATGGTGTCGACGTCGGCCCCCGACGCGACCAGCCGGTCCCGCAGGCGGATCAACAGGTCCCCGGCCCCGGTGGCCAGGTCCCGTGCGAGCCGGTGGTCCTCGACGGTCGCCATGCGGTCACGGTAGTGCCGGCACGCCGGCCGCCCGGGCGGTCGGCCGCTGGAGCGGCGGCGGTGCGTCCCGGTAGCGTGCTCGGGCCGGCCGCCCGACGGGCCGGGCCGACTCCCGCTCCGAGGTCCGCGTGTCCACCACGAACTACGAACTCAGCAACATCGAGGCGCTCGAGGCCGAGTCGATCCACATCATCCGCGAGGTCGCCGCCGAGTTCGAGCGGCCTGTCCTGTTGTTCAGCGGCGGCAAGGACTCGATCGTCCTGCTCCACCTGGCTGCGAAGGCCTTCGCTCCGGCCCGGGTCCCGTTCCCGGTCATGCACGTCGACACCGGCCACAACTTC
>SXMI01000242.1 GCA_005777415.1 Actinomycetota bacterium
GCCGGTGCCGAAGTCGTCGACCGCGACCCGGATCCCCTGCTCGGAGAGCTCGCGGAGGTGATGCAGCACCGTGTCGTTCCCGACCATCACGCCGCTCTCGGTCAGCTCGACCCAGAGCCGCACGGGCTCGGCCGACTCGGCGAACTCGATGAGCTCGCTGAGGTCGTGGAGGAACTGCGCCTGACTGAGGTGCGCGGCGGAGACGTTGATGGACACGGACAGGGGTTCCTCGACGAGGTGGGCGAGCCGATCGCGCAGGTCGCCGAGGACGATCTCCACCACCCGTCGCGTGACCTCCGGGATCAGGCCCGACTCCTCGGCGATCGGGATGAACAGGTCCGGCGACACCGGGTTCCCGTCCCGGTCCTCCCAGCGGGCGAGGGCCTCGGCCCCCAGGATCCTTCCGGTGGCCAGTTCCACGGCGGGCTGGTACTGGACGTGCAGGCCATCGAGCCCCTCGGGGGAACGCACGAACATGGCGAGGTTGACCCGCTGGGCGAGTCGGTGGCCGCTGTCCTTGTCGAACGCCACGGCTCGGCCCCCACCCTGCGACTTCGCCTCGCGGAGTGCCGTCTCGGCGGCGCTGATCAGCTCCGTGCCGTGGGAGAAGGAGCCGTCGTCGATGCTGAACCCCATGCTCGCCGTGACGGTGAGCAGTCGCTCGCCGATCGCCACCGGTTGGGACAGGGCGGCGACCAGCCGTCCGGAGATCGCCTCGGCGGAGCTGTCGTCGTCGGCGCCGTCGATGAGCACGGCGTACTCGTCGCTGCCGATGCGGGCGAGGTGGTCCTCGGGTCGGAGCGACTCCCGCAGGCGGGCGGCGACGGCGACCAGCAGCTCGTCGCCGGCCTCGAATCCCATCGCCTCGTTGATCTGGGCGAACTGGTCCAGGTCGATCAGCCCGATGACGGCCCGGGCCGCCGTGCGGGCCGCTCTGCGTTCGGGATCCCATCCGGTGCGATCGTCGCTGTGGTCGCGGGGCGCGCCCGGAGCGACGCTCTGCTCGAGCAGTTCGGTGAACATCGTGCGGTTGGGCAGGTCCGTCAGCGGGTCGACGAGCTCGACGTGACGGATCCGGTCCTCGGCGGCGAGTCGGCTCAGCATGGCGGCGATCGAGTCGGCCAGGATGCGCAGCACGTCGAGGTCGTCGCCCGAGAACTCCGCGTGGGCCCGCACGTAGTCGAAGCCGATGAACCCCAGGAGAGTGCCCCCCGACCGGAGGGGGGCCACGAGCAGCGACCGGATGCCCTGGTCGGCCAGGATCGTGCGGAGGTCGTCCTCGTCGTCGGACAGTGCGTCCACGTCCCCGATGTAGACGTGCTCGTCCCGGCCGAACGCGTCCATCCACGGTTCGGCGACCTCGATCGGCACGTTCTGGAGGTTCCCGATCTCGGGCGTGATGCCCTCGGCGCACCACTCGTGGGTGTTGCTGAGATGGGCGCCGTCGTGGTCCATGCGGAAGATGTAGGCGCGGTCGACCTCGCAGTAGGTGCCCACGGCGCCGAGCGCGCGCTCGAGGATCTGGTCGGCGTTGGCCGAGATCGACTCGCTGAACGAACGCATGGTCGAGCGGACGAGTCGGTGGAGCCCGACCAGACGGACCGGGTCGTCGGCCGACACGACAGGCCGCCGACGATCAGGCTGGTCCTGGTCTGCTGCACCAGTCACGGGGCGGATTCTAGGGAAGCGCCCTCGTTGATCGAAACCGCGGGTCAGCCCGACGGAGGACGGAGCCCCGAGGCGTGCCCGCCGGGGGGTACGCCATCCGCCCAGGCGAGCGTCGGCAGGGTCTGGCGCCAGTTCGGGTGAGTGGTCACGGTGCCGGGGAGGTTCGGCCGGTGCGTCAGGCCGAGCGCATCCTCCGGGGTGACCAGCACGACATCGGATCCGGCGCGCCACAATCGGCCGGTGGCTGCCGCAGCGACCCGGTCGACCGGGTCGGAGTCGGGCGCACTGCTCAGGTCCGCCAGCCGCTCCCGGAACGCAGCCAGTGCGCCGGGGTCCGCCGGCAGGCCCGCTGCGAGTCGGTCCTCCTCGTCGGCTCCGGTCCACACACCGGCGATCGTCGGCAGGTCGTGGGTGGTCAGCATGCCGATACCGAGCCCCGGCCAGTCCTCCGGCGGAGCCTCTTCGAACCACCCGACCCGGTACCCCGCCACGTCCCGCTTCCGGAGCTCGGTGCGGAACTGCTCCTCGACGGTGCCCAGGTCCTCGCCGATCAACGCGGCCCCGACCCGGGCGGCCTCCATGCACGCGATGTCGAGCAGTTCGGTGCCGAACTGTCGGACGTAGGCGCCGCGGTCCGGTCCGTGGCCCGGTGGGATGCAGTACAGGCGGGTCAGCCCGACGACGTGGTCGATCCGCAGTCCGCCGCAGTGGCGCAGCGCGGCCCGCACCGTCTCGATCCACGGCGCGTAGCCGACCTCCCTGAGCCGCCACGGGACGTACGGGGGCAGCCCCCAGTCCTGGCCGAGTTGGTTGAACTCGTCGGGCGGGGCGCCGATCCGACAGCCTTCGGCGAGCAGGTCCTGGTCCCGCCAGGCGTCGGCGCCGTCGGGGTCGACGCCGACGCTGAGGTCGCCGACCAGGGCGATCCGCCGGCCGGCCCGCGCCACCTGCCGGTCCAGCTGCACCTGGACCCAGGCCCAGAACGCGATCCGCTCGGCCTGCCGGCCGGCGAACTCCGCCACGCCGGGGAGCTGCGGGTGCCGGTGCTCGGCGGGGAACCGGTGGCGACCGCCGCCGTGCTGCTCGGCCAGGGCGGCGAACGTGGCGTGCTCCCGGAGTGCTGGCTCGGCGAGCTCGGGGACCCTCGGACGGCCCAGTGCGTCGAAGATCGCCGCAAGGGCGTCGACCTTCAGCGTCCAGGTCCGCGTCCAGTCGATCAGCGGGTTCCGGTCGAGCTCCCGCCCGGCGGCCATCCCGACAGCGACGGCCTCGGCGGCCAGTTCGGCGCCGTCGACCTCGTCGACGCGGAGGTAGACGGGCGAGCGGAACCGCCGCGACGACGGCGAGTACGGGGAGGGCTGGATCGCTCCGGGCACGTGGTCGCCGGTCGGTGAACAGGCCAGCACCCCGGCGCCGCAGGCGGCGGAGCGTTCGGCGATGTCGTGCACGTCGGCCAGGTCGCCGACCCCCCAGGAACCCTCCGACCTCGCGGAGTGGACCTGCAGCGCCCAGCCCCAGGTCCGGGGGAGCCGGCGGCTCCGGGCGGGGACGACGAGAACACGGGTCCGGTGGTCGCCGGGCGAGTGCAGGGTGTGGACGCCGACGGGCAGGTCGCCGGGCAGCCGGTCGGCGACGGCCACCTCGCCGCCGTCCTCCAGCTCGACGATCCCGGGCGACCACACCTCGGGCGAGTGGCCTGCGGTCACGAACCAGTTGGGGACCTCCGGCGGTCCGCCCGGATCGCCGAGCGCCCGGTGGAGCGCCTCCCGGGTCGCCGGGTCCGTGTCCCGCCAGACGCCGTGGGTGTCCCACCACCCGGCGGTCACCCGCCAGTCGTCGGGGGAGTCGCGGTCGTCGTCCACCTTCCCAGTCTGGCCCCACCGGCCGGGACCGGTCTCCGGCCGTGCCACATCGGTACCTAGACTCCCGCCATGGCTGTGTTCGTGGAGCGACGACTCCGGGCGGTGGGGCGCCGTCTCGCCAAGTTGCGGGGTGAGCTCGCCGTTGCCGATGAGCAGCTGGCGCACTTCGCCGACATCACCGACGACACCCGGATCCGATCGCTGGTCTCCGAGACGCCGCTGGCAGATGTCGAGCACCGTGATGCCGAGCGGACGAGCAGCGCCATGGCCCGGCACCGCGCCGAGTTGGTCGAACGGATCGCCCGGCTCGAGGCGGAACAGGACGAACTGCTCGACCGGTTCTCGGCGCGCTGAGCGCCTCGTCGGCGGCTCCGGTGGTCCGAGCGGCGTGCCTAGACTGAACCCGCAGAAGCGCCGAGGTTCCGCCCCTGTGGCCCGATCCGGGTTTCGGGTGGGCCCGGCGGAGATCCGGAGAACGGAGGGCGGCGTTGCCCACTCGAGTCGTGGTCGCAGAGGACGAGGCCATCATCCGCATGGACCTCCGCGAGCTGCTCGGTGAGGAGGGCTACGACGTGGTCGCCGAGTGTGGCCGGGGCGACGAGGCCGTCGAGCTGGTCAGGACCCATCAGCCCGACGTCGCCCTGCTCGACATCAAGATGCCGGGGATGGACGGCATCTCGGCCGCCCGCGAGATCGCGGCCGATCGTCTGGCCGCGGTCGTGCTGGTGACGGCGTTCTCGCAGCGGGAGCTGATCGAGGAGGCCGGCGACGCCGGTGTCCACGGCTACGTCGTCAAGCCGTTCGAGCGCCACGACCTGGTCCCCGCCATCGAGGTCGCCCTGGCGCGGTTCAGGACGGAGCAGAACCTGGTGGACCAGGCGACGAGCGCCGAGCAACGACTCGAGTCCCGCAAGGTGATCGACCGCGCCAAGGGGGCGCTCATGGACGGCAGCGGCCTGAGCGAGCAGGCGGCGTTCGACTTCATCCAGAAGACCGCCATGCAGACCCGTCGCACCATGCGAGATGTCGCCCAGGGCGTGCTGGACGGTGAGCTCCGTCCCTGAGCCACCGCCACCGGCGGTCGTGGCTGTCACCATCGGGACCTAGGCTCGCCGGCGTGCCGACGGTCATGCTCATCGACGGGAACTCGCTCACCTACCGGGCGTTCTTCGCGCTGCCGACCGACCTGACGACCGCATCGGGGCAGGTGACCAACGCCGTCCTGGGGTTCACGTCCATGCTGGTGAACCTGGTGCGGGACCACCGCCCCGATCAGGTGGTGGTGACCTTCGACCGGCCCGAGCCGACCTTCCGTCACGAGCGGCTGGACACCTACAAGGCGAACCGGGAGTCGACGCCGGACCTCCTCGTCCAGCAGATGGGTCTGGTCCGGGAGGTGGTCGACGTCCTGGCGCTCCCGGTCGTCGAGATGGCGGGGTTCGAGGCCGACGATGTCATCGCCACGCTCGCCACCCAGGCGGCCGCCGGCGGGAGGGACGTCGTGATCGTCACCGGCGACCGGGACAGCTACCAGCTGGTCCAGGACCCGCACGTCCGGGTGCTCTACAACAAGCGCGGGGTCTCGGACTACGCCCTCTACGACGAGCAGGGGATCCTGGACCGGACCGGCGTGACGCCGGCGCAGTACGTCGACTACGCGGCGCTCCGCGGTGACCCGTCGGACAACCTGCCGGGGGTTCCCAAGGTTGGTGAGAAGACGGCGGCCAAGCTGATCACCACCTACGGGGACCTCGACGGGATCTTCGCCCACGTCGACGAGCAGACCCCGGCACTTCGGGCCAACCTGGCCGAGCACGAGCGGCAGGCCCGGACCAACGCCGAGCTCATGCGGCTGGTCCGGGACGTCCCGTTGCCGGTCGGCATCGACGACCTGCACCAGGGGGCGGTGGACGTCGACGCCGTCCGGGAGCTCTTCCGGTTCCTCGAGTTCAACTCGCTGCTCGGCCGGCTCCCTGCGGCGTTCCCCGACATCTTCGAGGCGTCGACGGAACCGGAGGACGGCCCGGGACGGCGGGTCCTCGAGGCCGAGGTCGACGTGGTGGCCGACGCCGGAGCGGCGCGGGCGGCGCTGGAGACGCTGGCCGCCGCCCCCGTGGTGGCCGTGGCGGGGGCGTGGGTGGGGGAGCCCGGCCGCAGCGAGCTGCTGGGTCTGGCGCTGGTCGGCGATCCGAGCGAGGGGGCGGCGACGTACCTCCCCGCGGCGCTCGTGTCCGAGGTGCTGGAACCGCTCGCAGCGGTGCTCTGCGCCGGACCGGAGGTCGTCGCCCACGATGCCAAGCCGTTGGTGCGTTCGCTGCTCGCTCTGGGTTCGGACCTGCGAGGCCTGGCGCTCGACACGAAGTTGGCGGCGTACCTCCTGGACCCGGCCGACACCGCCTACGAGCTCGACGACCTGCTGGCGTCGCACGCTGCGGCCGAGCTGGCGGGCTCGGACGCCGTGCCGGACGGACAGCTCGACCTGGGTGGCGGGCAGGTCGACGCCGCGGTGCAGGCCGGGCGGCGGGCGCTGGGGGTGGCCGAGCTGGTCGGTCCCGTGTCCGCAGCGCTGGCGGCCCTGTCGCTCGCGGAGCTCAACCGGGACATCGAGGTGCCGCTGGTCCGGGTGCTCGCCCGGATGGAGCACCTGGGGATCGGCGTGGACGTCGACGTGCTCCGCTCGCTGAACGCGGAGCTGACGCAGACCGCCGACCGGGAACGGGCGGCCGTGGTCGAGCTCGCCGGTCACGAGTTCAACGTGAACTCCACCCCACAGCTGCGGACCGTGCTGTTCGACGAGCTGGGCCTGACCCCGCAGAAGAAGACCAAGACGGGGTACTCGACCGACCAGGCCACGCTCGAGAAGCTCCGGGACGACCACCCGGTCGTGGAGCACCTGCTCCGGTACCGGGAGGTCGAGAAGCTCCGGTCCACCTACGGCGAGGGGTTGCTGGCCGAGGTCGCGGCCGACGGCCGCATCCACGCCACGTTCAACCAGACGGTGGCGCGCACCGGCCGGCTGTCGTCCGACGCCCCGAACCTGCACAACATCCCGGTACGCACCGAGGAGGGCCGTCGCTTCCGTGAGGCGTTCGTGCCCCGGGCCGGCTGGCAGTTCCTGGTCGCGGACTACAACCAGATCGAGCTGCGCTGCATCGCCCACCTGTCGGGCGACCCCGGTCTGATCGAGGCCTTCACCTCGGGCGAGGACATCCACGACCGGACGGCGGCCCGGGTGTTCGGCGTCGAGGCGTCGGCGGTCAGCGTCGAACAGCGGTCCAAGGCGAAGATGGTCTCCTACGGGCTGGCCTACGGCATGGAGGCGTACGGCCTCGGGCAACGCCTGGGCATCCCGACGGGTGAGGCCCAGGAGATCCTCGACGCCTACTTCGAGGCGTTCCCGAGCGTTCGTGACTTCATGGACCGGACCGTCGCCGAGGCGAGGGACCGGGGCTACACCGAGACGGTGTTCGGGCGTCGTCGTCGCATCCCGGAGTTGGCGTCACCGCAGCGCAACGTGCGTCTGGCCGGGGAACGGCAGGCCATGAACGCCCCCATCCAGGGCCTGGCGGCCGACATCTTCAAGGTCGCGCTGGTCCGACTGGACCGCGGGATCGACGAGGCGTCGCTGTCGAGCCAGCTGATCCTCCAGGTCCACGACGAGGTCCTGGTCGAAGTGTCGCCCGGCGAGGAGGCCGCCGCCGAGGCGGTCGTCCGTGACGCCATGTCGAACGCCTTCGACCTGCACGTCCCGCTGGACGTGAACCTGGCCGTCGGCGGGTCCTGGGCCGCCGCCAAGGCCTGAGCGCGTGGCGGTGGAACCGGGCGACGCCGACCGGTCGGACGGTCACTGGTTCGAGGCGCTGGCCGACCACATGGGCCCCGCCTACCTGCGCTACTCCTTCACGCTCGGGACCGGCCAGGAGGTCGACAGCCTGATGGGCGCGCTCGGGTTGTCGCCCGGCGACCGGGTGCTCGACGTCGGCTGCGGGCCGGGGCGTCACGTGCTGGAGCTCGCTCGTCGCGGGGTGCGGGCACTCGGGGTGGACGTCAGCGAGCGGTTCGTCGAGGTGGGTCGGGACCTGGCCGCCGCCGAGGGTCTGGACGACCTGGCCCGGTTCGTCCGGCTCGACGCCCGGAACCTGACCGGTTCGGTGCCGACCGGCTTCGACGCGGCCATCTCGCTCTGCCAGGGGGCGTTCGGGCTGGGAGGCCCCTCGCAGGCCGATGACCCGCAGAACCTGGCGCCCGACGGGGCCGTGCTGGGCGGGATGTTCGCGGCGTTGCGTCCGGGTGCGCCGCTCGCCGTCTCGGCGTTCTCCTCGTACTTCCAGGTGCGGTTCCTCGAGGACGGCGATGCCTTCGACGCCGCCGGGGCCGTGAACCACGAGCGGACCGAGGTCCGGGACCCGGACGGCGTCCCGGTGCCGGCCGATCTGTGGACGACCTGCTACACGCCCCGGGAACTGCGGCTCCTCGCCGAGCGCGTGGGGCTCGTCGTCGACGACGTCTGGTCCGTCTCGCCCGGTCGCTACGGGCCCCACCCGCCCACGACCGACTCCCACGAGTTCCTCCTCCTGGCCCACCGGCCCGAGGACTGATCCAGCTCCGGCCCGGATCAGCCGGGTTGCCGGCATTTTCCCGCTCCAGCGGGCTCGGGTAGCCTCTCCGGGTCCCTGTCCCCGAGTGTGAAGAGTCCCCCTTGTCCGACGAGACCCCCGCTGAGGCCCAGCCGCAGGACACTGCGGTCGCCACCATGGCCGACGAGTACGTGCCCCGCCAGATCATCGACGACGACCTCGGCGGGATGTCGCTCGACGACGCCTACGCCGCCAC
>SXMI01000243.1 GCA_005777415.1 Actinomycetota bacterium
CGACCGGACTCGGGCCGCGTCTGGGTCGCGGGCCACGACACCTGGGACGACCCGATCACCGTCAAGGCCCTGCTCGGGGTCGTGCCCGACCCGATGCACCTGTTCGACCGGCTCACGGCCTGGGAGCTGCTCGACCACCTCGGCGAGCTCCGGGGGATGCCCCGTGTCGTGGTGCGTGAGCGATCCGAGGAGCTGTTCGGCGTCCTCGGCCTGACCGAGGCGGCCGCCACGCTCGTCGGCGGCTACAGCCACGGCATGCGCAAGAAGACGGCGTTGGCCGCCGCGCTGTTGCACCGGCCCGCCGTGCTGCTCCTCGACGAGCCGTTCGAGGGGGTCGACCCGGTCTCGGCCGTGACCGTCCGGGAGGTGCTCGGCCGCTACTGCTCGGGCGGCGGCACGGTGGTGTTCTCCAGCCACGTGATGGAGCTCGTCGAGCGCTCCTGCGACCACGTGGTGGTGGTGACCGACGGCCGGGTGCTGGCGGCCGGCCGCATGGACGACGTCCGGGGAGCGACCTCGCTCGAGCGGGCGTTCATCGACCTGGTCGGGGCGGCGCCGTCCGACGCCGGACGCCTGGGATGGTTGGACGGTCCCGGTGAGACGAACGGCTGAGCCGTCGGCCACGTCGGTCGTCCGGGCCCTCGTCCGCCTCAAGTGGTCGCTGCTGCGCAACGGTCTGCGCGGGAGCACGCAGTTGCGCATCCAGACCGGGTTGTCGCTGCTGTTCTCCACCGGGGCCGGGCTCCTCGCCTGTGCGTTGACCGCCGGCCTCGGCCGGGGGTTCGCCAACGCGGATGCCGCCGTGGTGGTGCTCCTGCCGGCGGTGGTGGTCGCCACGGCGTTCCTGGCCGCGGCCGCCGGGGTCGAGTCGACGGTGGACGTCCGGATGCTGGCGGCCACGCCGGTGACGCCGTCGGCCCTGTCGACCGGTGTGCTGGCGGCGGCCACGGTGGGTCCACCGGCGCTGGTGGGCGCGCTCTCCGGTGTCGGCCTGGCGATCGGCTACGGCGGCGGGGGACCGGCCTCGTGGGTGGTGCTGGTGCTGGTCGTCGTCGGCTGGTGGGCGACCCTGCTGCTGGTCAGCCGCAGCTCGGCCAACCTCCTCGGTGCCCTCACCGCCGGGCGCTGGCGTCAGCTCGGGCAGTTCCTGGCGGCGCTGGCGGCGGTCGGCCTCTGGCTGGTCCTGCAGGTCGGCTCACGCATCACCGCCGGGTGGACCGGCGTGCGCTGGATGGCCGAGGCCGACCGGTGGGCCTGGACCCCGCCGGGCCAGTTGGGCCGGGCGTTCGCCTCGGTGGCCGACCGCCCCGGTGCGGCGCTCCTCCACCTGGCGGCGGCGCTGGTGTGGCTCCCGGCGCTCTGGTGGATCCACACCGCCACGACCGCCCGGCTGGCGACCACCTCGGCCCGCGGGGGCGACGGCGCCCGGGTGCCGCGCACCGGCCGGGCCGGTGTGCGCTCGGGGGTGCTCGGCTGGCTCCCGCTGGGGCCGGTGGGTTCGCTGACGGCCCGCACCCTGCGCACGAAGTTCCGGAGCCCCCGTGAGGCGGTCAACACGGTCGTCGCCCTGCTTCTGGGGGTCGGCGCCCTGGCCGCCCTGCCGCTGCTCGGCGCCGGGGCGGTGGGTGGGCCGCTCGAGGCCGGCGACGGCCGGCTCGTGCTCACCGCCGGCCTGCTCCACTTCGCCGTGCTGTTCGAGGGCAACAACGCGTACGGCTACGACGGCCCGGCCCTCTGGTGGGAGGTCGGCGCCGGGGCCGACGGCGGCCGGCTGAGCCGCTCGAAGGCCCTCGCCTCGCTGGTGGTCATGGCGCCCGCCGCCGTGGTGCTCGTGCTGCTGCTCGCGCTGATCTCGGGCGGCTGGTCCTGGTTGCCGGCCGGCATGCTGCTCGTGACCGGATCGATCCTCCTCGCCACGGGCGCCTCGGTGCTCAGCGCGGCGCTGGCGCCGTTCGCCCTGCCCGACAGCCCGAATCCGCTGGCCGCCGGTGACGCCGGGCAGGGGTGCCTGGCGGGCAGCGTGCTACTGGTCGGGATGGTCGTGCTGACGATCGTGTCGGTCCCCGTCGCGGCGGGGGTGGTCTGGGCGGTGGGGCGCGGTCCGACCACCACGGCGTTGGTCGCCCTGTCGGCCCCGGTGGTCGGCGGGCTGCTGCTCGCCCTGGCGCTGTCGGCGGCCCGGTCGCTCCTCCGTGGGCGCGAGGCGGAGCTCGTCGCCAAGGTGACGCCGGCCCGCTGAGCGGATCAGTCGCGGCCGGGGCGGGCGGCCCACTCGGTCCGACCGGCCCGGACCGCCGAGGCGGAGACCGTTCGCAGGTGGGCCGGCACCTCCAGGATCCGCAGGTCGACGCCGGGCCACGCCCGCACCTCCCAGCCGTCCCGGGGGGCGACGGCCACCACCGGCAGGGCGGCCAGCGCCCGGTCCCGGTGGGCCTCGTCGGCGTACCAGGAGGCATCGAGCACCTGGGCCCACTTGTCGGCCCCCAGGACGACGACCTCGTAGCCGGCCACCTGGTCGGCGATCAGCGGCGAGGTCGACGCGATCGCCCGCAGGCCCGACCGGCCGCCGATCGCCGAGCGGGCCCGCTCCAGCCGGGCCCCGGCCGCCTCGCTCAGGTGGGGCTTGCCGAGCGGCGCGGCGGCGACCGCCAGGTCGACCCGTTCCAGGCCCAGCTGTTCGAGGGCGGCGCCGGCGACGGCCAGGTGGGCCACGGTCAGCGGGTCGAAGGATCCGGGGTAGACGGCCACGGGCACGGGACCAGCATCGCCGAGGCCCGGTCCCCGGTGCCACGATGGGGGAGTGGAGTCGGACCCGGGTTCGGAGCTCGTCGATGTGGTCGACGACGACGACCGGGTCCTGCGCACGGTCACCCGAGCCGAGATGCGGCGCGACCGCCTGCGGCACCGCTGCACCTTCGTCGTGGTCCGGACCGGCGACGGGGGCGTGCTGGTGCACCGCCGGTCCGAGGAGAAGGACCTCTGGCCCGGCGCCTGGGACCTGGCGGTGGGCGGTGTCGTCACCGCCGGTGAGGACTGGGAGCCGGCCGCCCGTCGGGAGCTCGCCGAGGAGGTCGGGATCGAGGGTGCGGACCTGGTCGAGCTCGGTCGGGGGCGGTACCGGGACGACCACGTCGACGAGGTCGCCCGGATCTGGTCGACGACCTGGGACGGCCCGGTGCACCACGCCGACGGCGAGGTGGCCGAGTCGCTGGTCGTCGGGATCGCCGAGCTCGCCGAGCGACTGGAGCGCGACCCGTTCGTCCCGGACTCGCGGGCCCTGGTGTGGCCGCTCCTGCGTGGGCCGTCCGGATGAGCGCCGGCCGTGGTTGGCAACGCCGGAGGGCCGCTGGCAGACTGACGTCGTGCACGGCGGCCGCCCCGCAGAGGATCTCCGACTCGTAGCGTCCTGAGGCGCACCGACGGCCCCGGACGGCCGGACCGAGGAAGCGAAGCGAGACGAGGGACATGCAGACCAACGGAGGCGCCGCACTGATCAAGGCGCTCGAGCTCGAAGGCGTCGAGGTCATGTTCGGCCTGCCCGGCGGGGCGATCCTGCCGGTGTACGACCCGATCATCGACAGCCCGATCCGCCACATCCTCGAGCGTCACGAGCAGGGCGCCGGCCACATGGCCGAGGGGTTCGCCCACGCCACCGGCCGCCCGGGCGTGGCCATGGTGACCTCGGGCCCGGCGGCCACGAACATCGTCACGCCGCTCTGCGACGCCTACATGGACTCCGTGCCCATGGTCGTCATCACGGGTCAGGTGCCGTCCCCGGCGATCGGCACCGATGCCTTCCAGGAGTGCGAC
>SXMI01000244.1 GCA_005777415.1 Actinomycetota bacterium
CGGCGATCAAGCCGCTCGCCCCGCCGCTGGGCGGCGGTCGGTGTCAGCCGACGACGAGCGGGATCCCGGTCTCCCGTTCCGAGACCTCCCACAGCACCCGGATCCCACTGTCGAGATCCCAGCGCCGGAGGATCGGCAGCACCACCGGCGGCCCGAACGATCCGAACCGGGGACCGTAGAACTGCCCGCCGTGCGCCCCCGGATCAGTGGCGGCGCGCAGCTGGGGGCGGGCGCCGACCGTCGGCGACATGCCGGTGCGCGCTGCGAGCGTCTCCCACAGCGGCGCCGACGAACCTCCCCCGCCCTCCCGGACGGTCCGGCGCTGCAGGTCGGTGTTCGACAGCCCCGGGTGGGCGATCAGGCTGGACGCCCGCACCCCCGCCGCCTCGAACCGCCGCTGCAGGCCGACGCCGAAGTGCAGGTTGGCGAGCTTCGACTGCCCGTAGGCCTTCCACGGCGAGTAACCCCGGCGCAGGTGCGGGTCGCTCGGGTCGACCTGACGGCCCTGGTGGTGGGCGATGCTCGACACCGTCACGACCCTGGCCGCGTCGGCGGCGAGCAGTGGCTCCATCAGCAGCGCCGTGAGCGCCCAGTGCCCCAGGTGGTTGACGCCGAACTGCATCTCGAAGCCGTCGGCGGTCCGCCGCTCCGGCAGGGCCATGAGGCCGGCGTTGTTCACGAGCAGGTCGAGCCGGTCGTGCTCGCCACGGATGCGCTCGGCAGCGGTGCGCACCGAGGACAGGTTGGCCAGGTCGAGCGGGACCACTTCGAGCGACGCCGACGGGTGACGGTCGCGGACCTCGGCGAGGGCGTCGGCGGTCTTGACCTGATCCCGCGCGGCCACCACCACGTGGGCCCCGGCCGATGCGAGCGCATCGACGGTCGCCAGTCCCAGGCCACCGTTGCCGCCGGTGACCACGGCGACCCGACCGGTCAGGTCGGGGACGTCACGTTCGGTCCAGTTGCTCCACACGCTGTCCAGGACGTTCACGGCTCTGCTCCTCCTCGTCACCGGACCAGGTGGTCCGCGGCGCGACCGGTGACGATCGGGAGGTCCAAGTAGGTGCGGACCCCGGGACCGGCCGCGCACACCACCGGCACCGAGTTCACGCAGTGCTGGGCGGTGGCCACGATCCCCGGGTTCCGGCGCAGACCCTCCTCGATGCTCGGCGGATGCCAGCCGTGGAAGGTCGCCGAACAACCGGGGTCGCCCGTCACCTCCACCTCGAACCGCTCACCCTCGGGTCCGAACGACCACCCCGGGTCCAGGTGGTCCTCCCCCATGAACCAGTTGACGGCTGCGGTCACGGCCGGTTCGCCGTCGACCGTCCCCTGCCAGGTGAAGCGCTGGGCGGCGACGAGCCCCGGCTCGATCGTCCCGATCGGCGAGTCGATCGGCGCCGTCGCCACCGCCAGGTCGTGGCTCGCCCGCAGTTCGTCGTCGAGTCGCAGACCCAACGCCTCGGCCACGAGTCGCACCGACTGACCGAAACCGGCGCCGAGCGCGTCGAGCATGATGCTCCCCCTTGCGGCGTCCGGGGTCGCTCCGAACAGCATCCAGTCGCGGATCACGTCCGGGGCGCCGTAGGTGCGGATGTCGGAGAACTCCTCTGACCGCACGTGGGTGACCGAACCCGACAGCGACGACAGCACCAACGGCAACAGTTCGGTCACCCCACCGGGGTGGATCCCGGTGCCGTGCAGCGTGGCGCCGGTCGTGGCGCAGATCGCATCCAGCTCCTCGCGCTCCTGAGCCGGCGGGTTGATCCACCCGACCGGCGTGACCACGTTGATGCCCGCCGACAGGAACCGCCGGACGAGGGCCGGGTCGGCGAAGATCGGGCTGTAGAGCACGCAGTCAGGCCGGAGCTCGACGAGCGCGTCCACGTCGTCGGTGGCGGCCACGCCGATCGGCTCGATCCCCGCCAGCGTCCCGGCGTCCACGCCCACCTTGTCGGCGCTGTGGACCCAGCACCCCACCAGTTCCAGTTCCGGGTGGGCGACCACGGCGGCGATCGCCGCCCGGCCCACCCCGCCCGTCGCCCACTGCACCACCCGGAGACCCACACCGGCACCGTACCCGGCTCGCACCACCCCCTAGACGCCGAGCACGTCGAGGCCGACCGACCGTGCGACCCGGGCCTGGTGGCGATCGAAGGTGAGGAACGCCGTCCGGGCACCGGCCCGGAGCGCCGACGCCAGGTGCAGGGCGTCGAGCGACCGACACAGCGTCTGCTCGGCCAGTCGAGCGGCCTCGGCGCAGGTGACCGAGTCGACGTCGACCAGGGCGAGGTGGTCCAGGTCGTCCTCGAACGCCCGCTGGGCCTGCAGCAGGTCGCCGCCGCGCAGGAGGCGGGCCAGGTTGCGGCGGACCTCCACCTCGGTGATGCGACAGGTGACCAGCACGGGGTCGCTGCGGAGGAGCTCGACGGCGGTGTCCGAATCGCGCTCGTCGACGTAGCGCTTCAGCAGCGCACTCGTGTCGACGTAGAGCGTCACCCGCGGTCCTCCTCCAGCACCGATCGGATCGATTCGGAGGCCCGGACCCGGGGAACCCCGGGCAGCGCTCCGGTCCTCCGAGGTGCGTCGACCCAACCCTCCTCGATCCCCCGGTCCAGCGCCGCCGCGTCCGACAGCGCCACGATCCGGGCGACGGGCCGACCCCGGTCGGTGACCACGACCTCCTCGCCGGCCTGCGCCCGGGCCAGGTACTCCGACAGCCTCGCCTTCAGTTCCCGGACGCCGACGACCATGTGGTCACACTATCTGACCATGTGACCACACGGCTCCCGGTGTGCTCGGCGCAACGGGTGGCGCCGAGCACACCGGATCGCTGGCGGGCGGGCCGGCGGGTCCCGTCGGCGGCGAGGGGCGGTAGCGTCGGGTCCCGTGAGCGACGGAACGCCCCGGTCGAGGGTCCTGATCCTGGGCGGCGGATTCGGCGGCATCGGTGCCGCCCGGAAGCTGCGCAAGGCTCCCGTCGACGTCCTGCTGGTCGACCGGCACGACTACCACACGTTCCAACCGCTGCTCTACCAGGTGGCCACCGACATCCTGGCCCCGGAGACGGTTGGCCACCCGATCCGTGAGCTGGTCCACGCCCAGGACAACCTGGACTTCGCCCAGGCCACCGTGAGCGGCATCGACCTGGACGCCCGCACCGTCACCTTCGAGGACTGGGAGCCGCAGACCTACGACTACCTGGTGGTCGGACTCGGCGCCCGGGCCAACTTCTTCGGCACCACCGGCGCCGAGGAGCACGCCTTCCCGCTCTACACGCTCTCCCACGCCATCCGGCTCAAGGAGCACCTGCTCCGCCGGTTCGAGGCGGCCGCGAAGGACCCGTCGCTCGCCGCCGACGGAACGCTCGACGTCGTCGTCGTGGGTGGCGGACCGACCGGGGTGGAGACCGCCGGCGCGCTCAGCGAGTTGTTCTACAACGTGTTCCCGCAGGACTACCCGAGCCTCGACCTGTCGGCGGTGTCGATCACGCTCGTCGAGCACGGTGACCGGCTGCTCGCCATGTTCGACGAGGGCATCAGCGCCTACACGCTCGAGACGCTCACCGAGCGGAACGTGACGGTGCGACTCGGCGAGTCCGTCGACGAGATCGCAGCCGACCACGTCACGCTCGGCTCCGGCGGGACCATCCCGGCCGGCACCACCGTCTGGGGTGCGGGCCTCCAGCCCGTCCCGCTGAGCGGCGACCTGGGCGTCGAACTGGTCCGGGGCCGGGTGCCGGTGACCGAGCACCTCCACCTGGAGCACCATCCGGAGGTCTTCGTCGTCGGCGACATGGCCCTCACCACCGACTCACCCTCCGGCGACGTGCTCCCCCAGCTCGGGTCGGTGGCGCTGCAGGCGGGCGAGCACGTGGGCGTCACGATCGACCGGATGGAACGCCGGCACAAGGACCCGCACCCGTTCCACTACGTCGACAAGGGCACCATGGCCACGATCGGTCGCCGGGCGGCGGTCGCCGTCGTGCCGCCCCACCACATCACGCTGACAGGTCGGGCCGCCTGGGCCATGTGGGGGGCGGTCCACCTGGCGCTGCTGACCGGCGGCGACAGCCGCATGGCGGCCATGAGCAACTGGTTCTGGTCGTTCACCACCCACGACCGCCCGTCCCGGGTGCTCGTCCACCCCGACGACGAGGACTGACGGCGACGCCGTGGCGGGACGCATCGAGGACTACGCCATCATCGGCGACACCAACACCGTCGCGTTGGTCGACCGCAGCGGCTCGATCGACTGGTGGTGCGTGCCGCGGATCGACTCCGCCGCTGCGTTCGCTGCGCTGCTCGGCACCCCCGAGCACGGCCGCTGGTTGCTCGCCCCCGAGGGCGGGGCGAAGATCACCCGCCGCTACGAGGACGACACGCTCGTGCTCGAGACCCTGTTCCACACGGCCACCGGCGACGTCGCGGTCATCGACTTCATGGCGCCCGGCCACCCCGACCCCACGATCCACCGGGTCGTCGAGGGTCGCAGCGGCCGGGTCCGGATGCACAGCGAGTTGGTGGTCCGGTTCGACTACGGGTCGATCACCCCGTGGGTGCGTGCGACCGGCGACGGACTCACCATGGTCGCTGGTCCCGACGGCCTGCGGTTCCACAGTCCGGTGCGACTCGAGGGGCTGGACCACACCACCGTGGCCGGGTTCGAGGTGACCGAGGGTGAACGGCTGGCGTTCTCGCTGACCTGGTTCCCCTCGCAGGTGCGCGACGCACCGCTCCCGCTCGACTCGCTCGCCGCACTCCACCGCACCCGCCGCTGGTGGCGCGAGTGGGTGGCGGGCTGCACCTACGACGGCGAGTGGCGCGACGACGTCGTCCGCTCGCTCATCACGCTGAAGGCGCTCACCTACGGTCCGACCGGCGCCGTGTGCGCCGCGGCCACCACGTCGCTGCCCGAGGACATCGGCGGGGTCCGCAACTGGGACTACCGCTACTCGTGGCTGCGGGACGCCACGCTCACGCTGCAGTCGCTGCTGCTCGCCGGCTACCGCGACGAGGCATCGGACTGGTCCCGCTGGCTGCGCCGGGCCGTGGCCGGGAACCCCGGGGACTTCCAGATCATGTACGGGGTCGGCGGCGAACGACGACTCACCGAGCTCGAGCTGGACTGGCTGCCCGGCTACGAGGGGTCCACCCCGGTGCGCATCGGCAACGGGGCGTCCACGCAGTTCCAGCTCGACGTGTTCGGCGAGGTGATGGACGCCGCGTTCACGGCGGCGACGAACGGCCTGAGCGGACAGGTCGGCTACGACGGCGAGGTGATCGTCGCGCTCATGGACCAACTCGTTCGGGTCTGGGACCAGCCCGACGAGGGCATCTGGGAGGTCCGCGGGCCCCGACGACACTTCACCCACTCCAAGGTGATGGCCTGGGTGGTGATGGACCGGGCGATCAAGCCGGCGGAAGCCTATGGCGCCGAGGGGCCGGTCAATCAGTGGCGAGCGCTCCGCCAGAAGATCCACGACGATGTCTGCGAGAAGGGCTTCGACAAGACGCGCGGGCATTTCATCCGCGCCTATGACGACCCGACGCTGGATGCGAGCCTGCTGCTCCTGGCGGAAGTGGGCTTCCTCAAAC
>SXMI01000245.1 GCA_005777415.1 Actinomycetota bacterium
CCAGTTGGAGGTGTGCGGCGCGGCGATCATCACGCATCGGTCCGGCACCGGTTCGGGACCGTCGACGACCTTCCAGCGCCAGAGGGCCAACCACGCACGAGCCAGGATCTTGGTCACCACCGGACGCTACCGGCGGTAACCCCCGGCGTCAGATCGGGGCCGGTGCCGGGTCACCCGTCGGTCAGCGGCCGGCGTAGAACTGCTCGTACCAGCGCCGGAACTCGGTGACCGGTCCGTCGCCCTTCACCAGCAGGGGTCGGGACCGGAAGATCTTGTCCCGCCAGATCGGCACGTCGGCGAGCAGGCCGTGGGCTCCCGTCACCCCATCGATGATCTCGTCGGCCACGGCCACGGTCGCATCAGGCAGATAGAAGTTCCAGAGGAGTCGGACGTGGCGCCGGTCGATCGGAGTGGTGGCGGTGTGCACCGTCATGAACCCGGGCACACGCAGGAGTGCCAGTCCCGGCCCCCAGGTGTACCGGGTGAAGGTGAGCCCGTCGTCGTCGAAGCGCTCGACCACGGTGGAGAACGGGCCGTCGGTCGTGAACTGGGAGGTGGACGCGTCGAGTGTGGCCCGGCCGTGGACGAAGCGGAAGTGTGTGTAGTCGACGTTGTTCTCGGCCATGTCCTGCAGGGACGCCACCAGTTCCGAGCGGAACTCGATCGCTTCGCTCCACCCCGACGCGCCCCGTTCGTCGACGAGGGGCACCTCGTACTCCGGCGCCGCACCGCCGGCGTGGAACCAGAACAGGACCATGCCGTCCTGCTCGAGGACGGGGTAGCTCGGAACGCAGGCGCGCTCCGGGATCCGACCCTCGGCGTACGGGATCTCGACGCACCGGCCCGTCGTGTCGAAGCGCCACCCGTGGTACGGACAGCGCAACGACCCGTCCTCGACGGTGCCACCGCCGAGATGCGCCCCCAGGTGCGGGCAGTACGCATCGACCACCGACACCTCGCCGGCTGCCGTGCGGAAGACCACCAACTCGCGTTCGACCGCCACGATCGAGAGCACCTGACCGGGACCGACGTCCGCCGACGGCGCAATCGCATACCAGCCGTTCGGAACGGGCGGCGGCTCCGGCCGGCCGACGAGTTCGTAGGGCAACTCCTCGACAGGAACCGGCGGACCCGACCCGGGGCCGGCGGTCCGCCGGTCGGTCGGTGGCTCCTCGCCACTGCGCGGCACCACCGAGTCCCAGGCCGTCGGAGCGGTCCCGGCCTCGGTCGGGCGTTCGGTCTCGGTCACCCCGCACCCCCTGCGTCGTCGGTCGCCACCGGGCGGTCACCGCGCACCTGGCGATCCTGTCCCGGCAGCGGGTCTCGGAGCGGGACCAGCATCATCGAGAAGTCCGCGAGCGCAACCAGGTGCCCGTCGTCGTCGACGATGTCGCAGCCGATGACGATGAGCTGGCGTCCCGACCGGCGGACCTCGGCCTTGGCGACGACCCCGTCGGTGCGCGGCCGACCGACGTAGCGGACGTGCATGTCGGCGGTGACGAGCGACTCCCGCTCCGGGTCGAACCCGCTGAACTTGGCCGCCGCCAGGGCACACGCCAGGTCGACGAGGGTTGCGATGGCACCCCCGTGCAGGTTGCCGGTCAGTCCCAGGGCCTCCGGCCGGACGGGCATCCGCACCTCGGCCGTGGTGGACCCCGCCTCGGGCGACACGAACTCGAAGTCGAGGAAGTCGTGCAGTGGGATGCCGTGGTCAGCCGACACGGGGAGCTCCACGGTCACCGGGCCAGCGGGAGCCACCGATCGTGTCGGCGAACGGCCAGAACGCATCGGGGTCGAGCGGACCGGCCGACTCGATGCTGCGTCCCGTGTGGCGGGTGGCCACCAGCTCCGCCGTCGCCTCGGCGACCGGCGGCAGCAGCTCCGTGTAGGGGTCCCAGGCGCTGTCGCGGAGCGTGAGCGTTCCGTCGAGCGGCACGACGAGCTCGGGAACGCCCGAGGTCCGGACGGCCACCACTCGGGGCGGGAGGTCGTAGGAGCCCTCCACCCCGCCGACCGCCCGTGACACCTTGATCCACCACTCCGTCTCCGTGCGCTCGGCACCCGATCCGGGCGCCGGCACTCCGAGGCGACCCCGGTAGGAGAGGAAGGTGGTGCCCTGATGGGTGCACGACGCGTGCACCTCGTCGCCGAGCCGGAAGTACCGGACCGAGCACGGGAACTTCGGCTGTCCGTTGGTCTCGCGGCTCACGAAGATGGCCGACTCCTGGTCGATCCCGATCCCGAGGCTGTACCAGCCGTCGACCCCGTCGTAGGTGGCCGGGATCTTCGTGCTGACCCCGAACTCCGGCTCGCCGTGCACCGGCACGCAGTACACGTTCACCGTGACCGTCGGATCACCCCAGCGGCTCAGGCCCGGGGGGAGCAGGGCGTCGATCGATTCCGGCTCGGTCGGATACCGGATGACGAGCTTGGGGAGCCCCTGCACGTCGCCGGGCGGGCGAGGGGCGAAGTCGGCGACGCTCACCGGCGGCGCTCCGGTTCGGCGTCGGCCACGAGGCCGTCCACGATCGATCGGAGTGTCCGCTCGGCGAGCCGGTCCAGATCGGCGGGTCGTGACACGGCCCTGATCGTGGCACGCGGGAGCCGCGGGTCGTCGACCCGGCCCCAGACGTCGCTCGGGCGGAGACCCTCGGGGCGCTCCTCGGGCGGCCGCCAGGCCGTGACCAGGAACCCGGCGATGCAGCTGAGCACGGCCTGGAGTGCGTCGCGAGCGGCTGCGCCCCGCACCCCGGCCGCATCCAGCTCGGCCAGCACCGCCACCTCGAGCGGCAGCTCGAGCAGGGTGGTGGCGCCGACGGACGAGGCCAGCGCGGTCACGTTGCGATGGGACCTGGTGCTCCGCCAGATGTTGACCGCCGCCGAGTGGACCCGCTCCCGGGGGGTTCCGCCGATCACCTCGACCGCCGCCTGTCGCTCGGCGTGCAACTCCACGACCGCGACGATCAGTTGCTCGCGATTCCCCACGTGCCAGTAGACGGTCGTCGTGGTGACGCCCAGGTCCGCCGCGAGCCGACGCATCGAGAGCGCGTCGACTCCCTCGGTCTCCACGATCGACAACGCCGCCGCGACCACATCGTGTCGCTCGAGGCCGGCCCGACGAGCGGTCGGCGCAGGCCGGCGAGGTGATGCGGTGGACGGCACGCCGGACAGCATGCAACACTCTTGCACACTGTTCAAGAACACCACCGGGCGAACCTCACCGGGGCCGCAGGTGGAGGAGGAGGAGCACCGTGGGTCACCCACTCGACGGCGTCGACACCAGCGACCAGCCCTACGTCATCGTCTCGTCCGACACTCACGCCGGACTCCAGGTCGAGGAGTACCGCGAGTACCTCGACCCAGCGTTCCTGCCCCAGTTCGACGAGTGGGTCATGGAACGCCACAACCACCGCCGGCTCGTGGAGGAGGTCAATGGCGAATACGTCGCCAAGTGGGAGGGCGAGAACGCCGAGGGCCTCCGCGGCGCCTACGACCCCGAGGTGCGCGACAAGGAGCTCGACGCCGACGGCATCGCCGGCGAGGTGATCTTCGCCGACGGCGACTCGGTGACCGGTCAGGAGTCGCCGCCGTTCGGGGCGGGCCTGGCGGCCGGGCAGATCAGCGACCCGGCGCTCGCCTTCGCCGGGGCCCGGGCGCACAACCGCTGGCTGGTCGACTTCTGTGCGACCAACCCGGCCCGACGCGCCGGCGTGGCCCTCGTCCCGATCACCCACGACGTCGACCTGGCGGTGGCGGAGATCGAGTCCATCGCCGGGAAGCCCGGCATCAAGGGGATCATGATCCCGACCATGTGGCACGGCCACCCGTCCTACGGCCACGAGTCATACGACCCGGTCTGGGCGGCCTGCGCCGAGGCCGGACTCGTGGTCCACACCCACTCGGGCGAGGGCGACTGGGACTCCTACAACGAGAACATCGCCCAGTTCGTGCTCGAGGTCCCGTTCTGGACCCACCGGGCGCTCTGGCAGCTGCTGTTGTCCGGGAAGTTCGACCGGTTCCCGGGGCTGCGGTACGCCGTGGTGGAGTGCGGTTCGTACTGGCTCGGTGACCTCCTCTGGAAGGCCGACACCACGTTCGGCGCCAACTTCAAGGTGAAGAAGCTCAACTCCCGGACGAAGGGGCTCATCCAGCGACTCCCCTCCGAGTACGTCGGGACCAACGTGTTCATCGGGGCGTCGACGATGAGCCCCGAGGAGATCCGCCGTCGCCACGTGAACGGGGTCGACGCCCTCATGTGGGGCACCGACTACCCGCACCCCGAGGGGTCCTGGCCCCACACCCGGGAACGGCTCGAGACCGACTTCCAGCAGGTGTCGGTCGAGGACACCCGCTTGCTGCTCGGCCTCAACGCCGTCCGGTGCTACGACCTCGATCTCCCCGCCCTGTCCGAGATCGCCGACCGGGTCGGCCCCCGCCCGAGCGACCTGCACCAGGACCTGTCGACCCGGACCGCACCCGATGCCATCCGCACCGCCCGGTGGTGGTTCGACGACTACGGCATCGAGTGGCCAAACCCGTGACGGAGGCGAGCGCACCGGCGGCCATCGACCCGGACGGCGCCACCGCCGTCGTGACCGGCGGGGCCAGCGGGATCGGTCGTGCCATCGTCGACGAGCTGCTGACGCGTGGTGCCCGTGTGGTCGTCGCCGACGTCGAGGACGCGGCGCTCGAACGGACGGTGGCGGAGTTCGAGGACGCCGCACCCGGGCGGGTGCTCGGAGTCCGCACCGACGTCACCGACGAGTCGAGCGTCCACGAGCTCGCCGAGCGGACCTGGGCGTGGGGCGGCGGGTGCTCGCTCGCCTACCTGAACGCCGGGGTCACCTCGGGGGGCGGCGGACTGCCCTGGCAGCAGGAGCCGAACGACTGGCGCTGGTGCTTCGGCGTCAACGTGATCGGGGTCGGCATCTGCGTCTCGGAGTTCGTCCCGAGGATGCTGGACGACGGGGCTCCGGGCCAGGTGGTCGTCACCTCGTCCAAGGACGGCGGGATCGCGCCCGTGGCCACGGCGTCGGTGTACGCCGCGTCGAAGGCGGCGGTCACCTGCTTCACCGAGGCGCTCCAGCTCAACCTGCGCAGCGCCGACGGCGACATCGGCGCGTCGGTGTTCTACCCGTCGGGCGGGCTGATGGACACCGGGCTCTACTCGGCGGCCCGCAACCGACCCGAGCACCTGCAGCGACAGGGTGCGGGCACCGGCCGGTCCGGGACCACCTTCGACGCCCTCGTCGAGCGGGTCACGCAGGCCACGGGCCGGGCGCCCAGGATCGCCGATCTGGGTGAACTGGCGAGCACCGCGGTGGACGGAGCCTGTCGACGGGACTTCGTGATCGCCACCGACCTGGATGCATCCGCGGCCCTGCTCCACGAGCGGGCCGACGCGATCGGCCGCGGGGAGCTCCCGGCCCCGCACCCGCTCGGCCTCTGAGTCCCGTTCCAGCGGCCCCGTCCACCCGGGCGGGAGAAGTTGCGACAGCCCCGTCAAGATCCGCGGCCCCGATTCCGATGGGTCCTTCGAACCAGTCGGTCGCCACCGGTCGACCGGACCCCCGGACGAAGGACCCGCCATGCAGGCCACCACGGAACAGGAAGTCGACGGGAACCCGGAGCCACCGGCGGCAGATCACGATGCGGCGACCGTCGGAGCCGACGGGACCCCCGGGTCGGCGGGTCGGCGGGCGGCTGTCCGGGGGATGTTGATCGGCGGTCTCGCCGTGGCGGCCAGCGCCTGCCGGCCGAACGGGACCCCGACCCGCGGGGCGGCCAGAACGCTCCCCCCACCGGCGGCGCCGGTCCCGCCGACGTCTCCGACACAGCCGACCACGACACTGGCCCCGACGACGACCACGCCGGTGGCGACGACCACGACCTCCACGACGACATCCACGACGACGTCCACCACGTTGCCGCCGTCCACGACGGTGCCGCCGGTGAACCCGCCCGCCCCGCCGACCACGCTCACTGCGACCCACACCGCCCGCCGGCTCACCTTCGGGCCGACCCCCGAGGTCCTCACTCGGATCCAGCAGCTCGGGCCGGTCGGGTGGATCGACGAGCAGCTCGCCCTGCCCGCATCGGCCGACGCGGACCTCGACGCCCAGATCCGCACCTCGTTCCCCAGGACGTTCAACGATGCGGTCCAGAACTTCACACTCGGTGAGGCATGGGAGATCGCCTCGGAGCTGCCGGCCGCCACCACGGTCCGGGCCGTGTGCGCCCGCCGGCAGCTCTTCGAGCTGACCGTGGGGTTCCTGTGGGACCACTTCAGCGTGGACGTCCAGAACGACCGGGCCCAGGCGAGCTGCGGCGTGTACGACCAGATGCTCCGGGCCGGGGCGTTCGGGCGGTTCCGGGACCTGCTGCTCGAGGTCGCCCGGTCGGCCGCCATGATGAACTACCTCAACCAGGCGACGAGCCGGGCGGACGGCACGAACGTCCCGATCGAGAACTTCGCCCGGGAGCTCATGGAGCTGCACACCGTCGGTGTCGACGGCGGCTACGACGAGGACGACGTGAAGGCGGTGGCCTACCTGCTGAGCGGGTGGACCCGGCAGCTCGTCGACTGGCAGCCGATCGGCCCGTTCACGTTCAACCCGGCCGTCCACCGCCTCGGCCCGTTCCAGGATCCGACCCACTCCGTCCTGGGCTGGTCGCGGGGCTCACTCACCGGAGAAGCGGCGGGGGTCAGCTTCATCACCCACCTGGCCAGCCACCCGACGACCGCGCAGCGACTCGCCCACGAGCTCGCCATCCGCTTCATCGGCGACCACGTGCAACGCAACGATGCCGTGGTCACGACGGCGGCCCAGGCCTACCTGTCCGCCGACACGTCCATCCGGGCGCTCCTGCGGTCCCTGCTGACCTCCAACGAGTTCGCAGCCTCGGCCAACGGTCGCATCCGCCGGCCGATCGAGCTCTGGGCGTCCATGGTGCGCGCCACCGCCGGGACCGGATGGAACGGGGCCCAGATGCGCGAGTCCCGCTGGGGACTGGTCGGGGCCACCAGCAGTCTCAACCAGGTGCCCCACTGGTGGCCGGACCCCGACGGCTACCCGGACCGGGATGCCAACTGGGTGGGCGTCGGCGCCATGATCGGCCGCTGGAACATGGCCACCTGGGTGGTCCGTGGCATGACCGGTGTGTTCAGCATCAACTGGACGACGGTCCGGAACTGGACCACAGGCACCACCATCGGCGAGTGGTTCGCTGCTGCCTGCCAACGGACCGGGGTGGTCGTCCCGACCGCCGCACGGGACCGGATGCTGGGTGAGCTCTACCGGACCGCGGCCTCACCGCTCACGCTGAACGGGAACCAGTGGGCCATGGAGAACCTGTTGATCCAGATCCTCCAGGCCCCCGACTACCAGACCCGCTGATCGACCCTCCACCCGACCCACCGACCACACGAACCGAGGACCTGACGTGGACACGAGCACCCGACCCACCACCGACGCCGGGCCGTCGCGACGGCACTTCCTCGTCGGGACGGCTGCGGCCGCAGGCACCACCGTGGTCCTGTCCCGGGCCGCATCGGTCGGCGCGGCCGCCCCCGTGACCGGGCGATCGCTCGTCGTCATCTTCCTCCGGGGCGGCGCCGACGGCCTCACGCTCCTGCCTCCGCTCGGGGATCCGAGCTACGCCGCCCGTCGAGGCGCGCTGCGTGTCCAGCCCGGAACGGCCCGGGCGCTCACCGGTCCGGCGGCCAACAACTACTTCGCACTCCACCCCCAGGCCCCCCGCCTGGCGTCGCTCTACCAGTCCGGCCGCATGGCGGTGGTCCCGGCCGCCGGACTGCCGGTCATCAACCGCAGCCACTTCGACGCCCAGCTGATGATGGAGGCCGGTTCGTTCGGTCTGGCCCACGGGAGCGGGTGGGCGGGCAGGTGGCTGCATGCGACCGAGCATCCCAACGACCACGTCCTGCGGTCGATCGGGTTCGGCGGGACGACCCCGGCGTCACTCCGAGGCCACGCGTCCATGGTCGCCTACTCCCTCGCCGACCTGTCGCTGCTCGGCTGGGGCCCGAATCGCCAGCAGGTCCGCACCAACCAGGTGGAGCGGCTCACCCAGGGCGGTGTGCATCCGCTGCTGTCGCAGTGGACCGGACCCACACTCGACACCATCGACTCGCTCGCCACGCTGGGCAACACCGACCTGCCGGCCGGTTGGCCCGACACCCCCCTCGGTCGACGCCTGTGGCCGGTCGCCCGCCTGATCGAGGCGGGCTTCCCGGTCGAGTTCTCCCACGCCGAGCTCGACGGCTGGGACACTCACAGCAACCAGGGATCTCCCGACCAGCCGACGGCCAACATGTCCTCGCTCGTCGCGCAGCTCGACGGTGCGATCGGGGCCTTCTTCGATCGGATCGGTCAGCGGATCGACCAGACCACCGTCGTGGTGATGAGCGAATTCGGTCGACGGGCCGAGGTGAACTCCTCCGCCGGGACCGACCACGGCACCGCGTTCCCCATGATGGTGCTCGGTGGCGGAGTCCGGCCCGGCGTGCTCGGCCCGTGGCCGGGGCTGGCGTCGAACCAGTTGATCGACGGCGACCTGCGTCTGTCGGTCGACTACCGGACCGTGCTCTCCGAGGTGCTCTCCCGCCGACTCGGCGCGACGTCCACGCACCTGTCCACCGTGTTCCCGGGGTTCTCCAACTCACCGGCCGGCTGGCTCGGGGTGTGCCAGTAGACCAACCGGAACGGCCGGTCAGCGCACCGCCGGGACGAGTGCGTCGCAGAGATCGGCGAACTCGGCCAACTCCTCGGACGTGAGGACCGACAGGTCGAGCGCGAACCTGACGTCGGTGGCCGTCTCGGCGGCCGACCAACGGTCACGGGTCGACTGATCGGGATCGGGGTGCGGCTCCGGCCACCCGAAGATCCCCGCCATGAACGGCGAGGCGATCATCACGGCGTCGAGCGGTTCCACCCCGGCGTCGCCCAGCGCGTCCCGGTGACGGGCGAAGCGCAGCTCGCGCAGCCCGTTGAGCCGGTGGAGCGCCAGGGCCGGCGGGGACGCCGGTTCGTCGAGGGACGACCATCCGGCGACCAACGCCGCATCGGACAGGTCGGCGGAACCCAACACCTTCCCGGCCAGCTCGGCCAGACGGGCGTGGTCGAGCGCATCCGGGTCCAGGTGCGCGTCGGCCCAGCGCGCCGCCTGATCGGCGAAGCGCTGTGCGGCCGCGGCCCGGGGCTCGATCAACGAGGTCGCCTCCCAGGCCGCCGCCACCGCCGTCTCCGGGAACACGCCCAGCTCGCGCACCACGGTGTCGGGTTCCACGTCGCCGAGCACTCCGGCGCGACCGGCGAAGTAGAAGTCCATGCCGATGTAGCCGATCTCGGCCGCCGCCGCGTAGGTCGCCGCATCGAGCATGAAGTTCGACGGGACCCCGGCGATCGCCGGGACGGTGCTGTGTGCGACCCGGACGGCATCCGCCGCGGGGCCGGAGGTGGCGTCGTTCATGCGCGGCAGTCTGTCACGACCGGCGGCGAGCCACCTCGTAGCAGGCGATCGCCCCGGCGGAGGCGACGTTGAGCGAGGCCAGGTTGCCGTGCAGCGGGATCGCTGCCAGCACGTCACACCGCTGGCGCACCAGCGTGGAGAGCCCCGGTCCCTCGGCGCCGACGACCAGGCAGACCGGTGCGTCGGCCACGGTCAGGTCGTGGATCGACGTGTCGCCCTCGGCGTCGAGGCCGACGACCCACACGCCGGCGTCCCGCATGGTGGTCACCGCTGTCGCCAGCCCGGCGACGAGACTCATCGACAGGTACTCGACCGCTCCGGCGGCGGCCTTGGTCACCGTCGGCGTGACGTGCACCGCCCGGTGACGGGGCAGGACGACACCGGTGACGCCGGCGCACTCGGCGATCCGCAGCAGCGCACCCAGGTTGCCCGGGTCCGTCACCCC
>SXMI01000246.1 GCA_005777415.1 Actinomycetota bacterium
CCGGTCGCAGCGCCGCCCGTGGGTTCGTCCGCGCCCCCGGCGAGCGCTCCCACCCCGACCGTGCCGCGACCCGCGCCGCCGACCACGTCACCCCCGACCACGGTCCCGCCGGCGCCTCCGGAACTGCCCCGCTGCGGGCCGTCGTCGTGCTGAGCGGGACCCGAGCCGAACGGGCTGCGTCCGGTGGCGCCGGTGTCGCCGGTGACTCGGGTGAGCACCCGGGCGGATGGTGGACCCACCGGGTCCGGGCGATGGGCACCCGGGTGGATGTGGTCGCGCACGGGATACCGGCTGACGCCGCCAGTCGGGCCGACGAACTGCTCGAGCGGTGCGAGGCGAGCTGGAGTCGGTTCCGGGAGGACAGCGACCTGACGGCGCTGAACCGCTCACCCCGATCGTGCAACGCGGTGACCCCGCTGCTCGAGCACGCCCTGAGCCGGGCGAAGGCGGCGTGGTCGGCCACCGGCGGTCGGTTCGACCCGACGGTGCTCGACGCCGTCGAGCACGCCGGTTACGACCGGGACTTCCGTGTGCTGGACCAGCGCCCACGGCCGGTTCCGACGGGCCGGCAGGTGCCCGGACTGTCCGGGGTGCACGTCGAGCGGGGTCACGTCGTCCGTCCGGTCGGTCTGCGGCTCGACCTGGGTGGGATCGGCAAGGGTCTGGCGGCGGACCTGCTGGCCGCCGAGCTCCTGGCCCGGGGCGCGGACTCGGTCTGCGTGTCGGTGGGCGGCGACGTGCGGGTCGGCGGGACGGCCCCGACCGGTGGATGGCGGATCCCGGTCGATGACGCCCACCGGGACGGGGTGGCGATGGTGGCGGTCCTGGACGGTGGTGCGCTGGCGACGAGCAGCACCCGCGTGCGCCGGTGGCCGGCGGAGGACGGCGGGTGGATCCACCACCTGGTCGACCCGGTGAGCGGCCGGCCGGCGGACTCGGGGGTCACGTGCGTGACGGTGGCCGCCGCCGAGGCCTGGTGGGCCGAGTCGCTGGCCAAGGCCGCACTCGTGGCCGGTCCGGCCGGGGGTGTCGACCTGCTGCGGGACGCGGGCGCAACGGGATGGTTGAGCACCGACGACGGTCAGGTGATCGAGGCCGGGCCCACGGGGGCTGGGTGCTGACCGTCGACGGGCGTCCCGGCTCGGGCCTTCCCACCCGTGCCGGGACGAATCCCGCTGATCCTCACCATCCGAGCCTCTCCTGAGGAGATCCTGACGAACCGCGAGCCGGAGCGGAAGTGGGGACGAGTCCCCGATCGCTGGGGGTCTGTCGCTCAGTCCGTTGACCCGTCGGGCGCGTCGGTCCCGTCGGTCCCGTCGGCCGGGTCGGTCGACGCCTCGTGGAGCCCGCGCCGGTGCGGCAGCTCCTTGCCCAGGTTCGACACCGTGAGGGCGACCACCGTGACCAGGAACACCTGGCCGAAGATCGCCTCCGACATCGCCAGGGTCTGGCCGATCGGGGTCGCCGGGGTGTAGTCGCCGTAGCCGACCGTGGTGAGGGTGATGAAGCTGAAGTACTGGAAGACCTGGGCGTCCGGGACGCCGGGTTCGGTGAAGAACGCCGCCGGCTCGATGAGGTCGACGAGCCGGTAGAGCGCTCCGAAGAAGATCCCGATCTGCAGGTACGCCGTCAGGGCGCCGGCGAGCGTGTCCAGGGTGATACGCGGCCGCAGGAGCAGACGGAGCAGGACCACGGTGGGCGTGACGATCAACAGGAGCGTGAAGATCGCCATGACGGCGATGTCCTGCCAGGTTCCGGTCCCCACGTCGGTGGTGGTGTTCACGCCACCCGCGGCGAGCATCCCGACGAACACCGCCACGACGGCGGCGGATCGGATCCGACCGTGGGCGCCGGTCCGGTTGAGGGCCATCACCGCCGACACGCCGATCAGCCCGATGATCGCGGTCCGCCCGACGACGGTGTCACCGACGAGGGGGGTGAGCAGGAGCGAGAGGACCGTCAGGAAGAGGACGGGCGCGATCGGCCGCTGCTCCGAGGGGCGCCGCAGGTAGGCGCGCCACCGCTCCTCGAGCGACCGGGCCACGGGCGGTCAGGACCGGCCGGAGCGCTCCAGCCGCCGCGACTGCGCCGCCGCAGCGTGCGTGGAGAGGTCGACCACCAGACCCAGGGCCACGATCGCCCAGCCGAATCCCTCGATCCCGGCGATCGGCGCCCAGGCGACCGCCCAGGCGAGCGTGGTCCAGGGGAGCAGGAAGAAACCGATGATCGGGAAGAGCCAGTTGCCGTCGAACGCGGCCGGGATGCGGTCGGTGAAGATCCAGACCAGGAAGAGCGCGAACCGGGGCGAGAGCGCGGCCGCCAGCGCGATGAGACATCCACAACCCATGTGGCCACCCTAGGGGGTGGCCGACCGGATCAGGCGGTTGCCGCCTCCCGGTCCGCATCGAAGTCGGCGTCGTGCGCCTCGGTCAGGTCCACGACCTCGTCCGCGCTCCTGGGACGACGGACGCCCCAGACGATGTGCAACTTCTCGAGGAGGGCGAGGATGTACCAGGTCACGTCGACCTCGTACCACCGCAGCCCCTGGCGGCAGACGCCCGCCTGGCGGTGGTGGTTGTTGTGCCACCCCTCACCCATCGGGAGCACGGCGAGCAGCGCGTTGTTGCGGCTGGTGTCGTCGGTGTCGAACCGTCGCCGTCCGAACACGTGGGCGAGCGAGTTGATCATGAAGGTCGAGTGCCACAGGAGCACCGTCGAGAGGAAGAACCCGATCAGGAGGCCGGGCAGGCCGCCGATCAGGAAGCAGGCAATCGCCAGGCTCCACGGGCCGATCCAGTCGTGCTTGGAGATGAACCGGATCTCGGGGAACCGGGCGAAGTCCTTCATGGTGGACGCCGGCTGGTCCTTGGTGTCGCGGGAGAGGATCCAGCCGACATGGCTCCACCAGAAGCCCTTCCGGGGCGTGTGCGGGTCGTCGATCGTGTCGGTGTAGCGGTGGTGGATGCGGTGATGACCGGCCCACCACAGCGGGCCCTTCTGGGCCGCCGTGGAGCCGCCGAAGGCCAGGACGAACTGGAACGCCCGGCTGGTCCGGTACGTCCGGTGCGAGAAGTACCGGTGGTACCCGGCGGTGATGAAGAACATCCGACCCCAGTACGTGACCAGGCAGAGGATCACCGCGGTCCAGGTCACGCCGGTGAACACGGCGAGGAACGGGAGGAGGTGGACCACGAAGAAGGGGATCGAGCTGATCGGTGAGATGCGCCCGTGGGGGAGACGGTCGTCGTCCCGTCCGGTCGCCGGTGTCGTGTCGGTGGAGATGGGGGACCGTCCTGGTCGGGCCGGGACCGAGTGCGGTTCCGGCGGGGGGTTCGTGCTGTCACCCGGGGTTCGGGGTCGACCTCGTCGTCGGCTGTCGCACACTAACCCAGTTGGGCTACCGCCGGTAACCCATACCGATTGTGGCAACTGCGTGAACTCCGTCACGAATGGTCGATCCGATGTTACGAAACGACGCGATTTCCGCAATACTGTCGCGCGCCCGCAACAGAGGGCACCGATCAGTGCGACGCACTCCCGCTCCACGGGGACCCGAGCGACGCACCACGAAGCGACCAGAGGATCGAACCGACATGTCGACAGCATCAGCCACCGGATCCGCCCGGGACATCGAGTCCGAGGACATGGAGGGCAACGCCGAGGCCCCCGCCGGGCGGCGCACGCGCATCCGGACCGGCGTCGTCGCCAGCGTGCTCACGCTCGTCGCGTCGGCGTCCGCGTGCCAGCCGAACGCCGTGGTCGCCGTCGTCGGCCAGCTCGGCGCCAACTCGGTCGACCAGGCGGTCATCGACCAGGCCCGGCGCGAGACGCAGCTCCACCCGTTCCTCACCTGCGTGCGTCAGCACGAGTCGGACCGTGGCCCGTACCCGCACCTCAACGGCTACCGGGCCAAGAACCCCCGCAGCACGGCATCCGGCGCGTACCAGTTCCTGGACACGACCTGGCGCAACGTCGCCCCGAAGGTCGGCGGCGGGCAGTACGCCCGGGCGATGGACGCCCCGACGTGGGTGCAGGACGACGCCGCCATGTGGATGATCAACAACGGGTGGAAGTCGGCCTGGAACGGCACCGGCTGCAAGTGAGCCGACGGACCGGCCGGTCAGCTGACGGCGGTCCCGAACACCACACCGATCAGGTAGGTCAGCGCCAGAGCGGCGCTCCCGCCGATGCCGACCCGCAGGGCCCCGCGCCACGGTGAGGCACCGCCGAGCCGACCACCGACCGCCCCCAGCGTGACCATGGCGACCACCGTCGCCACGGTGATGGCGATGGCCCGACCGGCACTCGGAGCGAGCGCGGCGGTCAGGAGGGGGATCGATGCCCCGACGGCGAAGCTGGCGAACGACGACGCGGCGGCCTGGAGCGGGCGGGCGCGCATCTCGTCGGTGATCCCCAGCTCGTCGCGCAGGTGGGCGGCGAGGGGGTCGGCGGCGGTGAGCGCCTCGGCGACCTGGAGGGCGAGTGGTTCGTCGAGGCCGCGTCCGACGTAGATGTTCTTGAGCTCGGCGAGCTCGGCCTCCGGGTCGTCCTCCAGCTCGGCGGCCTCGGTGGCCCGGTCGGCGTCCTCGGTGTCACGTTGGCTGCTGACCGAGACGTACTCGCCGATCCCCATGGAGAACGCGCCCGCGCTGACCGCTGCGACACCGGCGATCACGAGTTGGCCACGGGTGGCGCCGGCACCCGCCACGCCGAGAAGCAGTGCGCCGGTCGACAGGATCCCGTCGTTCGCACCCAGCACCAGGGCGCGCAACCAGCCGACGCGGTCGGTGCGGTGGACTTCGGTGCTGTGCTGGGTGGGCACGCCGTCAACCTAGGCCGCGTTCGAGGATCGGCCCGGCCACTCCGGGCGCGTCGCTACGCTCGGCCGGTGGCATCGGGCGACGTCGAACTGGGAGCGGACTGGAGGGTCGACGGGCTGACCGGGGCCGAGGTGGCGTCCCGGGTGTCCGACGGTCGGACGAACCACGTCCCGGCGGCGCCGACCCGCACGACCGGCCAGATCCTCCGGGCCAACCTGCTCACGCCCGTCAACGCCATCGTGGGTGTGCTGTTCGTCCTGGTCGTCGTGGCCAACGGGGTCGGCCCGGACGCCCTGTTCGTCGGCGTGATCGTCGCCAACTCGCTCATCGGGACGTTCCAGGAGGTGCGCGCCCGGGCGGCGCTCGACCGCCTCGCCGTGCTGAACACGCCTCGCGCACTCGTCATCCGCGAGGGGTCCGAGACCGAGATCGCAGTGGGTGACGTCGTCGCCGACGACCTGCTCGTCCTGGCGCCCGGACGGCAGGTGGTCGTGGACGGCGAGGTGGTCGACGAGGCGGGCCTGGAGCTCAACGAGTCGCTGCTGACCGGTGAGATCGACCCGATCCGCAAGCACGAGGGCGACGAGGTCCTCTCGGGCAGCTTCGTGGCCGCCGGCACCGGGACGTTCCGGGCGACCCGGGTCGGGGCGCAGTCCTACGCGTCACGGCTCGCCGACGACGCGCGTCGCTTCACCCTGGTGCACTCGGAGCTGCGCACGGGAGTGAACCGGATCCTCGAGTTCCTCATGCTGGCGATCCCGCCCGTGGCGATCATCCTGCTGCTCCGGTCGCTGGCGAGCCAGGACTGGCAGGAGGCGCTCACCGGCGTGGTGGCGGCCTGCGTGGCGATGGTGCCCGACGGGCTGGTGCTGCTCACCAGCGTGGCGTTCATGGCCGGCGTGGTGAAGCTGTCCCGACGCAACGCGCTGCTCCGCGAGCTGGCGTCCGTCGAGCTGCTCGCGCGGGTCGACACGCTGTGCCTCGACAAGACCGGGACGATCACGACCGGAGAGATCGTCTACGCCGGTGTCGACGTGCTGCCCGACGACGGGGGCGGGCCGGTCGACGACGTCCTGGCGGCAGCAGCGGCCGCCGACCCCGACCCGAACGCCACCATGCGGGCCGTGGCCGCCGGCCACTCCGACCCGCCGGAGTGGACGGTGCTCGACACCGTGCCGTTCTCCTCGGCCCGGAAGTACTCGGCGGTCGAGTGGCAGGACCACGGCGCGGCCTACCTCGGTGCGCCGGAGATCCTGGCCGGCGGGGACGAGCGGGTCGTGGCTGCGGTCGAGGCCCAGGCGGCGCTCGGCCGGCGGGTCGTGCTGATCGCCACGTCGGGGGCCATCGCCCGCGACGCAGCGGGTCTGCCCGATGGCCTGCCGGCGGACCTCGAGCCGCGGGCGCTGGTGCTCCTCGAGGACAGCATCAGGATCGACGCCCCCGAGACGCTCGCCTACTTCGTCGACCAGGGCGTCGACGTGAAGGTGATCTCCGGCGACCATCCCGAGACCGTCGCCGCCGTGGCGGGCCGGGCGGGCGTGCCGGGGGCCGAGGCCCACGTGAGCGCACGGGACCTGCCCGAGGACCCCGAGGAGCTGGCCGACGCCCTCGAGTCCAACGCCGTGTTCGGGCGGGTGACCCCCCAGCAGAAGCGGGCCATGGTGCAGGCGCTGCAGTCGCGGGGACGCACCGTGGCGATGACCGGTGATGGTGTCAACGACGTGCTGGCGCTCAAGGACGCCGACATGGGTATCGCCATGGGTGACGGATCGGCGGCCACCCGCGCGGTGGCCCAGCTGGTCCTGCTCGACAACCGGTTCTCGGTCCTGCCCGGCGTCCTCGCCGAGGGTCGGCGGGTCATCAACAGCGTCGAGCGCGCCGCGAACCTGTTCATCTACGGCACCGTCTACTCGGCCACGATCGCCCTCGTGATCGCGGCGTTCGGGGCGCAGTATCCGTTCCTGCCCCGCCACCTGACGATCGTTCGCACCCTGTCGGTCGGTCTCCCGGGTCTGGTGCTGGCGCTCGCGCCGGACCCGCGCCGGGCCCGGACCGGGTTCGTCCGGCGGGTCGTCCGCTTCGCCGTGCCGGCCGGACTCGTGGCGGCGGTGGCGTCGCTCGTCGTGTACGCCGCGGCGCTCCGCGACGAGGGGCTCAGCCTGGTCGAGGCCCGGACCGCCACCACGATCACCCTGCTGGGCGTGGGACTGGCGATCCTGTTGCAGCTCACCCGGTCGCTGCCGCCGTGGCGCTGGGCGCTCGTGGGTGTGATGGGGGCCTCGATCCTGGTCGTGCTCACCGTGCCGTTCCTGTCGGAGTTCTTCGAGCTCGACATGCCGAGCGGGTCGACCTGGGCGGTGATCGCAGCGGTGGTCGTGGTCGCCGGCATTGCGGTCCGGTTCATCCCGGTCACCGCCGACGACCCGGCCGACGCCGGCGACCCGGCGGAGGCCGGCGCCTGAGGCGCGGTGCGGTTCAGGTGGTCGGTCGGAGGAAGGCCGCCAGCAGTGCGGCGGCGGTGACGACCGTGGCCCCGAGCACACCGGCGGCGGCGGGCACCCCGAGTTCACCGAGGAGGTCGGCGAGCGGGGGGACCGACGCGACGGCCCCGGCCGCCGCGATGCCCGCGCACAGCAGGTCCAGCCCGGCGTGGGTGGGGCTCGGCGCCGGCGACCGGGCGCCGAAGC
>SXMI01000247.1 GCA_005777415.1 Actinomycetota bacterium
CGGAGCTCGGGCTGGGCGAGCCGGTCGACGAGGACTGCTCGATCACCCCCCGGGTCGTCTGGCACTACCAGGCGACCGATGGCTCGCTGCGGGAGCTCCCGGCGGACCGGTCGATCCCGTCGGACGCCGCCACCGCCACCGGCGGCGACCGCACGGTCCCGGTGGTGGTGCGCACCGAGGTGCGGACGATCGACCGCGGTGTGGCCTGGGTGTCGGTCCTGGATCCGTCACCCGCCTCCGAGGCCTGGGACGGCGTGTCCGACGGGTGGAACGGTGACCTGGTCTACCGGTTCGGCGGCGGCTGCGGGACGAGCTACTCGCAGGGGGCGCCACTGCTCGCCGCGGACCGGGGTGCCCCGCCGACCGTGGACGTGACCCTGCTCACCCGCGGGTACGCCGTGGCCACCAACACGCTCAACACGTTCCAGGTGCACTGCAACGACGTGCTGTCGGCCGAGGCGGCGCTCATGACCGTCGAGCACGTGGCCGAGCAGTACGGCGTCCCCCGGCACACCATCGGTGACGGCGCCTCGGGTGGGGCGATCCAGCAGCTGCTGGTCTCGCAGAACTACCCGGGCATCCTGGACGCGCTGGTCGTCGGGGCCCCGTTCCCCGATGCCATGTCGATGGCGCCCGGCGTGACCGACTGCGGCCTGCTCGACGCGTTCTACCGGACGCCCGAGGGCGCCGGCCTGACCCCGGCGCAGCGAGCCGCCGTCAACGGCCACGCCACCGCCGAGACCTGCGACGGCTGGGTCGGCAGCTTCCTGGAGGCCGTGGACCCGACGGTGGGGTGCGACCTGCCGCCGGAGCAGATCTACGACCCCGTCCTGCGGCCCGACGGCGCACGCTGCACGCTCCAGGACTCGGCGGTGAACCTGTTCGGTGTGGATCCGGCGACCGGGTTCGGCATCCGTCCGCTGGACAACGTCGGGGTCGTCTACGGGCTGGAGGCGTTCCGGGCGGGTGCGATCGACGCCGAGCAGCTCGTGGTGCTGAACGAGCGGATCGGCAGCTACGACATCGACGGTCGGATCCAGCCGGAGCGGAGCCGCGGTGAGGTCGACGAGCTCGAGCACCTGGCCCGGACCGGCCGGGTGCTGCAGGGCGCCGGTGACGCCACCCGGATCCCGGCCGTGATCGTGAACGTCTACAGCGACCCGACGGGCGACATCCACGACCGGTGGCGGATGTTCGAGATCCGGGACCGGCTCGACCGGTCAGCCGGGGGAACGGCGAACAACCTGGCGCTGTGGACGGCGGGCGGGGGGAACCTGGTCGACTCGGCGCTCGGCGGCTACACGGAGCTCCGCGATCAGGCACTCGACGCCGTGGCGGCCTGGCTCGAGGCGCTCGACGCCGAGGGGTCGGCCGCCGGTGACGAGGACCGGGCGGCGAAGCTGGCCAGCACCCGCCCGCCGGCGGCGGCGGACCGGTGCCTGCTGCCCGGCGGCGGTGAGGCCACCGGTCCCGGCATCTACCAGGACGGGACGCCGTGTGCGGCGGCCTACCCGCTCGCCGGGGACCCCCGGCGGGCCGCCGGCCAGCCGCTCGACGGGCTCACGGCCCGGTGCGAGCTGCAGCCCGTCGAGTCGCTCGACGTCGCAGACCGCTTGGACGCCGCCCAGCTGGACCGACTCCGGGCCGTGTTCCCCGAAGGCGTGTGCGACTGGTCGCGGCCCGGCGTCGGCACCGTGCCGGTCGAGGGCACCTGGCTGAACTACGGCTGATCGTCCGACGGCTCGTCGCGATCGGCGACCCGCCGGCGGGCCCGCTGGTTCTCGGCCCGGGTGACGGCACGGTCGCGTCGCTCGAGGTCGGCCTCGAGCTCGTCGAGCTCCTCGACGAGCCGCTGCCAGATGTCGAGCCGCTCGGCGGTGAGCCGACCGTCGGCGACGGCGGCGAGCAGACCGCAGCCCGGTTCGTGGTGGTGGGTGCAGTCGGCGAAGCGGCAGTCCTGGGCGAACGGCGACAGGTCGGCGAAGGCGCGCTCGAGCCCGTCGTCGCAGGCCCACAGGCCCACGCCGCGGATGCCCGGCGTGTCGATCAGCCAGGTGGACCCGCCCAGGTCGATCATCTGGCCAGCCGTGGTGGTGTGGCGGCCGCGACGGTCGGTGTCCCGCACATCGGCGGTGAGCGCCACCGTCGTGCCGGCCAGTCCGTTCGCGAGTGACGACTTCCCGGCGCCCGAGGCCCCGAGGAGCGCGAGCACGTGGGGCGAGTCGCTCGGCCCGTCCCCGGCGACGGCCCGTCGGACCGAGACCAGGCCGCCGTTGTCCCGGGTGGAGGCCACGACCACCTCCACACCCGGTGCGTGGTGTCGAGCCAGGTCCACCTGTGCGGTGATGACGTCGGCGTCGACCAGGTCGGTCTTGGTGAGCACGACCACGGGCGTCGCGCCGCTCTCCCAGGCCAGCACGAGCTCCCGGCAGAGTCGGGCGGGGTTGACCCCGGAGTCCAGCGGTTGCAGGACGAGGACGGCGTCCATGTTGGCGGCGAGGGCGCGTGCGTCGAGGCGGACCTCGTCACGTTGCACGCCGGGCGAGCGACGTTCGAACACGGTACGGCGGGGGAGGATCGCCTCGATCCGACCTGCCGTGGCATCGAGACCGACCACGTCACCGACCACGACCCGGCGCACGGCTTTGGCGGCGACGACCAGTCGATCGGCTCCGGACCCGGTGGCCACCGTGATGCCGCCCTTGTCGATCCGGACGACCCGGGCCGGCGCCAGGTCCGGTGAGCCGGCGGCGGTCGAACGGGTCGGGTCCGACCACGCGCGCTCCCAGCCGTCGTCCCAGGCCGGCGGCCGCGCCTGTGGTGGTGCTCCGGTCGGGGCGTCCATCTGGTGTCGATGCTGCCACGGGTGGCCATCACGGGTGGTGGTCGGTCGGGTCGTACACTCCGGCCATGGCCGTCGTCCATGGGGTGCCGACGATGTTGGACCGGGGCGGCCGGGCCGACCCCGACGTGATCGCCGCGATCGACATCGGCACCAACTCCGTGCACATGGTGGTGGCCCGGGTGGCGAGCAACGACCGGTTCGAGGTCATCACCAAGGAGAAGGAGATGGTCCGGTTGGGGTCCGGCCGCCAGGAGATGAAGCACCTGGAACCGGACGCGATCGACCGGGGTGTGGCTGCACTGGCCCGGTGCCGGGCCCTGGCCGATTCCTGGGGGGCGCTCACGTTCGCCGTGGCCACCTCGGCGGTGCGCGAGGCGAGGAACGCCCAGGAGTTCATCGACCGCGCCCGCACCGAGGCCGGGGTCGAGGTGGAGGTGATCTCGGGCCGGGAGGAGGCGCGGCTGATCCAACTGGGCGTCCTGCAGGCGCTGCCGGTGTTCGACCGCGACCTGGTGCTCATCGACGTGGGTGGTGGTTCCACCGAGGTGCTCTTCGGTCGGGGGAGCGAGGTCCGTTACGCCCGGTCGGTCAAGCTGGGGTCCCTCCGGATGACGAGGGAGTTCTTCCCCGAGGGCGAGGTCGTCGGGGACGCCGTCGCCCGCTGCCGGGAGCACGTCCGGGCCCGGTTGGCACCGGTCGTCCACGAGGTCGACGGGCTGGGCTTCGACGTCGCCGTGGCGTCGTCCGGCACGGCCGAGACGCTGGCGGCCATGGTCGCATTGCGGTCGGGCAGCGCCCCCCAGTCGCTGAACGGGTTCGTGCTCGCGTTGGACGAGCTGAGCGCCGTCATCGACGAGCTGGCGGAGGCGGCGACGGCGGCGGAGCGTCGGCGGCTGCCGGGTCTCGACGCCGCCCGGGCGGACATCGTCCTGGGGGGTGCGATCGTTCTGGAGCAGGTGGCGGCCTCGCTCGGGATCACGGAGCTGCAGATCTCGGAGTACGCGCTCCGCGAGGGGGTCCTGCTCGACGGTCTGCACCGGTCGCGGGGTGGCACGCTCCATCACCTGTCCGACCTGCGACGCGACTCCGTGCTGCACCTGGTCGAGCTCTGTGACGACGATCCGGACCATGCGGTGCAGGTCGCCCGGCTGGCGCTCCGGCTGCACGACGAGCTCGCCGACCGGCTCGGTATCGGTGACGCCGAGCGGGAGCTCCTGGAGGCGGCCGCGTTGCTCGCGAACGTGGGCCTGTTCGTGTCGCACTCGCGGCACCACAAGCACAGCTACTACGTGATCCGGAACTCCGAGCACCTGATGGGATTCACCGATCGGGAGATCGAGGTCATCGCTCAGGTGGCCCGGTTCCACCGCCGGAGCGCACCGTCGGTGGAGAAGCACTCGGAGTTCGCGGCGCTGTCGCCGGCCGACCAGCGGGTGGTGCGCGCCCTCGCCGCCCTGCTCCGGGTGGCGATCGGCCTGGATCGCAACCACGACGGGGCGGTCGCCGACGTGCTGGTGGACGTGGGCCCCGACGAGGTGGTCATCGGCCTGCTCCCGGCCGGGGACGGCGATCTGGCGCTCGAGTCGCTGACCGCGACCGACCGGGCGTCGTTGCTCTCGGAGCTGCTGGGCGTCCCGGTCAGGGTGGGCTGAGTCACTCACGGGCCGGGGCCTGAGCCGTTGCCGATGCGGGCGGCGGCGCCGGTCGCTGGTGCCGCTGGCAGTCGAGGGAGTCACCGTCGGGGGTGACCACCTGGAATCGCTGCTCGCCGACGTGGTGCATGGACCACCCGTCGCTGTGCACGACCCCGTGGTGGTGTCGGCACAGCGAGGCCAGGTTCTCGGGGCTCGTCGCCCCGCCGTCGGCGGCCCGGACGACGTGGTGGGCGTCGGTCCAGGCGGGCGGGGCGTCGCATCCGGGGAAGACGCACCCCCCGTCCCGGGCGGCGAGTGCACGGCGGAGTCCTCGGTCGGCGAAGCGGACCGTGGTCCCCAGGTCCAACGGTGTGCCGAGCGAGTCCACGACGAGCGCCGTGATGGTGGCGTCGCAGGTGAGGAGGTCGAGCGCGTCGGGGTGCACCGGTTGGCCGTGCTGGTCGGGAACGCTCCCGCCGCCGTGGCGACCGACCAGGGCCGGGTGCCCGACGGGAATGGTGAGCGTCACGTCGGCCACCGGTCCCGAACCGCCGACGGCCGCAGCTCCCCGGCGCACCAGGTCGACGAGTCCGTTGGCGAGATGCGCCGAGTGCGCCGGCCGGCCCAGGCCGTTCCCGTCGCCGCCGCCCAGACCGTCTCCGGGGCCGCCTCCGAGGCCGGCTTCCTGGTCGCGGGTCCACCGGCGGAATGCGGCGTCGCCGGCGCGGCGGAGGTGGTGGGCGACCACAGCGGCGTCCGCCCCGACGAGCGTGGCCTCGAGGTGGAGGACCCCGTCGCCGTCGACCTGCAGGTGGAGGCGGTTGGACGGCGGGGTGGGCCGGTGGCCGCCCTCGGTGTCGGCGAGCTCGATCAGCGCCCGGACGTCGGCCGCCCACCGCTCGAACCGGACGCCGTCGGACAGATCGAGCAGGTGCGCCTGCAGCTCCACCATGACCGCCTCGACCCGCGGCGTGGTCAGCCGTGAGATCAGCGCGGCGTGGTCCAGGGTGATCCGCCCGCAGGCCAGCGCGTCTGCGATCAGGGGCAGGGTGGCGCGGAGCCGGCGCGCCACGGACACGTCCCGGCCGGCGCCGGCCCGGGTGGCCCCGTGCTCGTGGCCCAGCCAGGCTCGGGTCCGGAGACCGGTGCGGTGGGCGGGCTCCTCCCGGGCGTCGAGCTCACCGATGATGGACAGCCGGGCGGCGTCGATGGCACGGCGGGCGGACTCGACGGCGGCCAGTGCGGCGAACAGGTCGTCGCTGCCTGCCGCCGTGGTCGCGGCGAGCAGCTCCACCAGCGTGGTGGCGGCCCGGTCGACCCCCAGCGCGACCTGAGCGACAGGCTTCGTGCTGGGGTCGGCGTCGTGGCGGGCCACGCGGTTCGCCGATGTCTGGTCCACCGGCTCGGAAACCGCATCGGGTCGGCCGGAACCGCGGACACTGCAGGACTGGTCGAGCACGCTCGTCTCCGATGCTGGACAGGCCGGTCGAACCGGACAGGCCGGTCGAACCGGACAGGCCGGTCGGCGGGAGGTCGCCCGAGGGCGACGAGACGGTGTCGGGCGACCGGATGGTCGCCGAGTGACCTGCACGACCGAACCGAACCGAACCGCCGGAAGCGGAACCGAACCGCATGGATCGAACGTGTGTTCGGTCAGTATGGACCTGCGGGACCGGGCTGTCAAGGCCCCAGCGATGTGGGTTCCGGGCCCGGGTGCCCGCGCCGGTGCCCGCACCCGCCGCCGGGCCCCGCCGGTGTGACCTACTCGACGGCGACGACCTCGACGCGCAGCTCCCCGTTCGGTGCCGCGTACCCGACCACGTCACCCACGGCGGCACCCAGCAGGGCCTCGCCCAGGGGCGACGTCGGCGAGACGACGTTCAGGTCGTCGTGGCGCTCCTCGATGGAGCCGATCAGGTAGCGCTCGGTCTCGTCCTCGTCGTCGCCCTCGTAGCGGAGCGTCACGATGCTCCCGTTGGCCACGGTCCCGTCGCCCTCGCCCTCGGGGATGATGACGGCGTTCTCGAGGATCCCGGCGATCCTGGCGATCCGGGCCTCCATCTTCGCCTTCTCCTCCTTGGCGGCGTGGTACTCGGCGTTCTCCTTCAGGTCGCCGTGCTCCCGGGCCTTCTCGATCCGGTCGGCGAGGTCGATGCGCCCGTGCGTGCGCAGCTTCTGGATCTCGGCGGTGAGCCGGTCGAAGGCCGCCTGCGAGATGTGCTGGTCGTCTGCCATCCGACCAGCGTAGGCGGCGCCCGTCGGGGCCCGACCAGCGACACCGGGTCGCAGGCTGTCGCTGGGGCCAGCGACGTTGGTAGAGTCACAGGGTGATGTCGGTCACGGACACCCGGTTCAGCGGATCCGACGCCGCCCGGCGCGTCGTGATCATTCGCTAGCGCACGCCCTCCCCGGCGTGCGCGACTCACCGTCCACCTGGTGGACGGTTTTCTTTTGCCCACGGGGGTCCGGGTCCGGGCTCCGGTGCGCCTCACGACCTCGACCACGACCTCGACCATGACGACGACCACGACGACGACCACGACGGCAGGAACAGGAACAGGAGCAGGCAGGTGACGCACAGGATCGGTGTGATCGGCGGCGACGGCATCGGCCCCG
>SXMI01000248.1 GCA_005777415.1 Actinomycetota bacterium
CCGCCGAGCCCGCCGGCCTGGTCGATGATGCGGAACCGGTCGATGCCGGCCTTGCGCAACTGGGCGCCGACCAGGATGCCGGCGATGCCGCCGCCCACGATGACCACGTCGGTGTCCTCGTGGACCGGGCTGCGCGCCTGGACCGGTGTGAAGGGGTCGGATCGGTACCGGGCGAACCGGTCGTCGTGGTCGAGGTCGCGGATGTCGCTCCGACCGGGTACGAGTCGCTTGTCGCGCTCGGCGAGGTACTTGGTGCGCACCGATTCCGGGTCGTGCTCGGGGACCGGTCCCTGCTGCACAGGCGTTCCTTCGTCGTGGAGGTGGTGAGTCAGCGGGCCTTGACCAAGGGGATCCCGTAGAGCCGCTCCCAGTTGGCGCCGCAGATCTTGGCCTTCGACTCCTCGGTGAGGTCGAGCTTGTCGAAGCTGTCCACGGCGTGCGGGTACTCGGAGTCGCCATGGGGGTAGTCGGTCGAGAACACCACGTTGTCGTCCCCGAACCAGTCGACGAACTGGGGGCCGGTGCGCTCCTCGGCCTCCATGCTGAGGAAGCACTGGCGCCGGAAGTAGTCCGACGGGTTCATGGACAGCTCGGCGCCGTCGAACCAGCCGACCCACTCCTGGTGCTCGTCGAGGCGGTCGAGCAGCCACGGGGCCCAGGAGCAGTTGCCCTCCAGGAGCCCGACGCGCAGCTCCGGGAACCGCTCGAGCACGCCGCCGGCGCACATCGACGCCAGGGCGAACTGGATGCCGAGCGGCTGGTTGAAGGTGTGCCAGAGCGTCAGCTCGTCGAGGCCGTGGCGGCCGAAGTCGGGAGTCAGCATGGTCTGGCCACCACCGTGGAACGTGAGGGCCACCCCGAGTCGCTGGACCTCGGCCCACAGGGGGTCGTAGGCGGGGTGGTGCCACGGCCGCCGGTTGACGACGTTGGGGTTGACGAACACCGCCTTGAACCCGAGCTCCTCGACGCAGCGACGGGCCTCGAGGATCGAGCCCTCGATGTCGTGGGGGGCGATCATCGCTGCGCCGAACATCCGGTCGGGCGACTCCTGCATGAAGTCGGACAACCAGTCGTTGTACGCCCGGGCGATGGCGGTGGCGAAGGCCGGCTCGAGCCCCTCCGGGCCGATGTGTTCGGTCGAGTCCATCCCGAGCACGAAGAGGCCACGGGACGGGAACAACACGGCCATGTCCAGCCCCTCGGCGTCCATGGCCCGGAGCTGCGACGCCGCGTCCCAGCCGCTGGCCTCGCCGTCGGCGTAGACCTCGTCGTGGGCGTCGCGCCAGCCGGTCTTGCGGCCGTCGATGTACTCGGGGCGGACCGCTCCGAGCTTCAGCAGCACGTTGTTCTTCACGCGGACCCGCATGTCGCGCTTGAGCTCGCTCAGGCCGACCGGCGCCGCATGGCGGTACTCGGGAGCGATGTAGCGCTGCCAGAGATCAGGTGGCTCCATGACGTGGAGGTCGCTGTCGGCGATGGGGTGGTCCTTCAGTGCCATGAGCTGTCCCTTCCGCTGGTGGCGTTCCGCTGGCCTCACGCCGAGCGGCTCCGGATCTGGAATCTAACACGTCCGTCAGTTTGCGGCGTCGTCGGATCCGGCGTCGGCCCCCCTCCGGTCGCGGCCCCCCGGATCGTGCAGTTCGGCGAGCGCCTCGAGGCACTCGACGTAGTGGGCGAGCGAGTGGTGGACGAATCGCGGCTGGGCGATGGTGACCCCGCAGCGGGCCGTCTGACCGAGGACTTCGACGGTGCGCTCGGGCTCGCCGAGCGGGTCGAGGACCCCGACGGTGGGGAGGACCACGTCGAAGTCGGCGGGCAGCTCCGCCCGGTCGAGCCAGGTGCGCACCTGCTCGTCGGTGACCGCGAACGGGCTCCAGCCGTCGGCGAGGGCCGCCGCCCGACGCAGCGAGCGCAGGGTGCGGCCTCCGACCCAGATCGGAACCCGCTCCTGCACGGCGACGGGGTCCACCACGAGCCCCTCGAAGCGCAGGTGTTCCCCCCGGAACGACGGCTCCCGCTCGGACAGGGCGATGCGGAGCGCCCGGAGCGCCTCGTCGGCGCGGGGCCCCCGGTCGTCGAAGGGCACGCCGAGCAGGTCGAACTCCTCCCGGAGGCTCCCGACCCCGACACCGAGCACGAGTCGTCCCCCGCTGATGAGATCGAGCGTGCCGTAGCGCTTCGCGATGGCGAGGGGGTGGTGGTAGCCGAGCACGAGCACATGGGTGGCGAGCCGGATCCGGGTGGTGCGCGCCGCCAGGTAGCCGAGGGTGGGGAGCGGGTCCCAGTAGCGGGCCCCCCGCCGGTCGAGCTCGCCGGCGGGGATCCCGACGTGTTCGCTGCAGGTCAGGTGGTGGTAGCCGAGGCGGTCCGCCGCCACGGCGACCTCGGCGAGGTCGTCGATCGTGGCGTCGCGTTCCCACTCGCCGTGGGTCCCGGGGTGGTAGGTCACCACGGGCGAGAGCACGCCGAGCTTCACGGCCACACCTCCCACTCGACCATCGACCGGAGCGGCCCGGCGAACAGCGGCCGAACCGCGCCGGTGCTCCAGCGCTCCTCGAGGAGCCCCACCGCCCGGCCCGTCGTCGTCATCGGGTCCTCGTCGAGGTACACGACGGTGACGACGGCGTCGTCGCGGTCGATCCCGTCGGGGAGCTGCCACCGGTCGTGGCTGCGGTAGAGGCCGGCGCCCGCCACCCCGTCGACCTCGAGCAGCGCAGGCAGGTGCTCCCGGTGGAGCCACTGCAGCCACGGCCCGATGTCGTCGCCCGGTTCCTCGACCAGGAACAGCACGCCCCGGTGGGGACGGAAGGCGATGACCTCCGGGCTCACGAGCGCGCTCGGTGCGGCGTACCAGCGGAGGTGGGCCAGCATCCGCACCCCCAGCGAGGGGCGTCGTTCGGGGAAGCGGCCGAGGCCGTCGAGGCGGCGACCCAGCTGCATGAACTCGGTGAAGCTCGGTTCCACCGGGTCCGTCACGTAGTACTGCACCAGGTTGGCCGTGTCACCGAGCGGCCCGTCGCCGGCGATCCGCTCGGAGCGGAGCCCGTCGTCGGCGGTCCAGCGGTGCGCCAGGACCACCCCGGGGACCCCGTACTGCTCCGGCATGTGGTCCAGCAGGTGCCAGCGCAGGTAGCTGCCGTCGTCCCCGTCGGGTGCGGGGGGCGTCAGACTGAAGATGCCGGCGCGGACGGGCTGCACGGAGCCGCCGTCCTCACTCGACGCCGAAGACGTCGGCCGCCACCTTGAGGGCCTCGTTCGCCGCCGGCACCCCGGCGTAGACCGCGGTCTGCATCAGCACCTCGACCAGCTCCTCCTCGGAGATCCCCAGGTTCACTGCGCCCCGGAGGTGGGCCCGCAGCTCGTCGGTCCGGCCGAGCGCAGCCAGCTGGGCGACGGTCACGAGGCTCCGGTCACGGAGCTCGAGGCCCGGACGGTCCCAGAGCATCCCGAACGCGCTCGCCGCCACGTACCGGTAGAAGTCGGGCGCCAGCCGGGCCGCCGGGACCTGGCCGGTCGGACCCGTCGCCGTCTGGGGCCACAGCTGCGCCTGGATGGCCCGCCCGCGGGACAGGAGCTCGTCGTCGGGAGCCGGATTCTCGGGCATCGGTGTCGCCTCCGGTGGTCGGGGGCCGCAGCGGCCCGGACGTCGGGTTGATCAGTCGGCCTCGAAGAGGTTGACGGTACACACGCTGCCCCCGCCGACGAGGTGGGCGAGGGCCCGCCGGGCGCCGGTGACCTGCCGGGCGCCCGCCTCGCCGCGCAGCTGCGTCACGACCTCGTGCACCATGGCCAGGCCGGTCGGGCCGCCGGGGTGCCCCCGAGCGATGAGGCCACCGTCGGTGTTGAACGGGATCCGGCCGCCGAGCGCCGTGTCGTTCGCCTCGAGCAGCCGTTCCCCGTCACCGTCGGGACAGAAGCCCAGCAGCTCGTAGTACTCGAGCTCCTCGTTGGCGAACGCGTCGTGGCACAACGCCAGGTCCATGTCCTCGGGGCCGAGCCCCGCCTCCTCGTAGGCCTGTTGGGCGGTGGTGCGGCTCATGGTGGCCGGGCCGACCACCGGTCCGAGGAAGGTGTGTCCGGGGGAGTAGGCCTCGGACTGGAGGGCGGATGACACCGGCCGCACCACCCGCCGGTCGGGTTGGTGGCGTCGCACCCACTCGGTGCTCGCAATGATGGCGCAGGCGGCCCCGTCGTCGGCGGGGCAGGCCATCATCGCCGTGAGCGGTTCGGCGATCATCTGACTGGCCATCACCTCGTCGACGGTCACGGTGTGGTCCGGCTGCCGATGGCTCAAGGGGTTGAGGGCGCCGTGGTTCCAGTTCTTGGCGGCGATCGCGGCGAAGTGCTCGGGTCGGGTTCCGTGGTCGTGCATCCGCCGCTGCGCCCACAGGGCGAAGTAGGCGGCCGGCAGGATGGTCTGGTCCAGCTGGTCGCGCCCCGAGCCACGGCTCGGGGCGTTGCGGGCCATGTCCGTCATCTTGTCGAAGGCGATGGCCATGGCGACCTCGGCCCGACCGGAGGCCACCGCCCAGGCCGCCTCCCGGAAGGCGACGAGCCCGGTGGCCGAGGCGTTCTCGATGTGGGTCACGGGGAGTCCGGTGAGCCCGAGCTCCTTCATCGCCTTGACCCCGATCATCGCCGCCGGCTGGATGTAGCCGACGAAGGCCTCGTCGACGTCGGAGAGGTTGATGCCTGCGTCGTGCAGGGCGAGCAGGCCGGCGTCGCGGGCGAGCTGGGCGCCGCTGCGGTCGGGGTAGCGATCGAAACGGACCATGCCGGTGCCGGCGACCGCAGCGCCCTCGATCCTCATGCTCCGTCCTCCTGCTGGGTCCCCGGTGCTGCCAGCGGGGAGAACCGCATGATCACCACGTCGTTCCCGTCCTCGTCCGTGCGGAGCGTCTCGAGGTCCAGGATCATCTCCATCCCGATCTCGAAGTCGCCCGGTCCGCCCAGCAGGAGGGCCTGGATGCGCGGGCCCTCGGGAAGGTCGACCTGGCCGACGCCGTAGGCGGAGACCTTCGCGTTCTTCTTCGCGAACAGCGGCACGTGCACGTAGGTCCAGGTCCACAGCCGGCCCGTCGGGCCCAGCACGACGTCGTCGCAGCCGTCGTGCAGGCAGCTGGCACAGACCTGACGCCGCGGGAAGAAGGTGGCCCCGCAGGCCGGGCACCTGCTCCCGAGCAGCCGCGGTGCGTCGGTGGGGTCCTCGGGCACGGTGAAGTAGCCCGGTTCGATCGGCACTCGTGTCATTCAGCCCTCCCCGGATTCCGGGTCCACAGGTCCCAGCAGCAGCGACGATCCGGCGCGTTCCTCGGCGGCCACGACCAGGTCGCTCCAGTCCCGATCGCCGAGTCCGCGGTCGACCGCGTCGGCCAGCACCGCCGCCAGGGCATCGGCGATCGGTGCCGGGACGTCGCTCGACTCCGCCAGCTCGGCCATGAGTCGGGCGTCCTTGGCCGCCAGCGCCAGGGCGAACTGGGCCGGTCGGTCCCGTTGGTCCATGCCGTCCACGACCCGGTCGATGAAGAAGTTCGACGCGCCGCCGGTGCGCACCACCTCGATGGCGCGGCGGAGGTCGATCCCGGCTGCGGCCGCCAGGGAGAGGCCCTCGAGGGAGCTCCAGGTGCTGGTGAAGGCCAGCAGGCTGTTGACGAGCTTCATGGTGGTGCCCGCTCCGACCGGGCCCAGGTGGAACGTGGCCCGGCCGAGTCGATCGAGGATCGGTTGCACCCGGGCGACCGCGGCCTCCTCGCCGCCCACCCTGAACACGAGCGAGCGTCCGCGGGCCCCCATCGCGCCCCCGGTCAACGGCGCCTCGACGAAGTGGTGACCGCCGGCGGCCAGTCGCTGGCCGAGACGGCGGTTGCCCTCGGGCAGGTTGGTGGAGAGGTCGACCAGCATCGATCCCGCCGGTGCCGTCGTCGCCCACTCGGCGGCGACGGCGTCGACCACCTCGGGGGTGGGCAGGGAGGTGATGGTGATGTCGGTCGTGGCCGCCAACTCCGGCACGGAGGAGGTGGGCCGCACTCCGGCGAAGGATTCGTAGCGGCTCGGATCGGCGTCGTGGATGGCGGGCTCGAGGCCGTCCTCGGCGAGGTTGGCGGCGATGGCGCCCCCGATGTTGCCGAGTCCCACCACCCCGACCGTGTCCGGTCCGGGGTCGGTGCTCACGCCGTCAGGCCGAGGAACTCGTGCACGTTGTCGTGCATGACCGCCTTGGTCTCGGCCTCGTCGAACTCGGGGATGTCCTTGACGAAGGCGCAGGGGTCGGCCAGCCCCTCGGTGTGGGGGAAGTCCGAACCGAACATCAGTCGTTCGATGCCCACGGCGTCGCGCAGTCGGGGCATGTCGTCCTCGTAGTAGGGCGAGATCCAGACCTGGCGACGGAACTGCTCCACCGGGTGCTCCTTGAAGCCGAACGGCATCTTCCCGTAGGCGGATGACAGGTTGCGCAGGAGGTCCGGGACCCACATGGCGCCGTTCTCGATCGACGCGATGCGCAGCGCCGGGAACCGCTCCAGCAGGCCGTGGCAGACCATGGACGCCAGGGTGTCGGAGATGCCACGGTCGGCGAAGGCCACCAGGGGGAACGATGCGTGCTTGAACCCCTCGAAGCCGCCCCCGCCCTCGCCGGCCGACGTGGACCGCCAGAAGCGGCCGTAGTGGCTGACGCCGCTGAGCCCGGCGTGCAGGACCATCGGCACGCCCGCCTCGGCGATCAGGCCCCACACCCGGTCGAACCGGGGGTGGGCCGGGGAGACGTAGCCGTCCTCGCCGTCGGGCACCGGCCCGGGGATCGTCACCAGCACCCGCGCACCCGCTTCGATCACCCGGGCGACCTCGGCCTCGGCGAGCACCGGGTCGGCCAGGGTGATCATGGGGGCGGCGAACAGACGTCCGTCGCCCCGGTCGAAGCCCCAGTCCTCGTCGAGCCAGGTGTTGAACGCGCTGAACGCCGCGTGCAGCGCCGGGAGGTCACGACGGAGTGCCTCCTGCATGCCGACGCCCAGGGTCGGGAACAGGAGCGCCCCGGACAACCCCTGCTCGTCGAGCTGCCGGACCCGGGCCGCACGGTCCCGGTACTCGGGGTGCTCGCTGATCGGGTCGAGCTCCCCGAACATGGTCTTGAGGTCGAGGCCCTCGGTGTTGCGTCCCCGGAAGTAGTCCTCGAGGCTGCCGGGCGCGGCGATCGGGTCGAAGGTGGGGTTCGGGATGAACTTGTTGATCTTGCCCCCGACGAGGAGTCGCTGCTTGCCCCCGACCTCGGCCCACTGCATGCACCGCTTGGCCATCTTCGGGTCGATGTGACGGGTGAAGGCGTCGGTGGCCTCGTAGTAGTGGTGGTCGGCATCGAACGGCTGGAAGTCGAGTTCGCTCATGTGGACAGCCTACGCCGCATCTAACGTTCGTGTCAGCTAGCGTGCGCCGACATGGCGGACATCGAGATCATCGACGCATGGGTCAACATCTTCCCGGAGGCGTTCGTCGCCAGGTGGGCGACCAAGGACGAGCAGCAGGGCGTGGTGCAGCTGTTCGGCCCCGACCTGGCCAAGGGCCCGACGGTCGAGGGCCTCGTCGAGGCGATGGACGAGGCCGGGATCTCCACCGGGGTCCTGACCGCCGGTCTCAGTGACGCCGAGCGCGCTCACCGGAGGGGCGGTTACGCCGCGGAGGACTTCCTGGCGATCGCCGAGGAGCATCCGGGGCGGTTCCTGGTGTCGGCGGCGGTCGACAAGGCCGCGAAGCCGTCGATGAACGTGCGGCGGCTCCGGGAGCTCGCTCAGCACCCGGCCTTCGTGCTGGCCCGCGTCACCCCGCTGGTCGAGCAGTACGAGCTCAACCATCGCCTCTACTACCCCGTGTACGCGACCGCCGAGGAGCTCGGCATCCCGGTGTCGATCAACGTCGGGATCCCGGGGCCCCAGGTGCGCTCCCGCTGTCAGGACCCGGTGCTGTTGGAGGACGTGCTCATCGACTTCCCGAAGCTGACCGTGATCGGTGCCCACATGGGGCACCCCTACGAGTCCCTGCTCATCCAGTACATGCTGAAGTGGCCCCAGCTGCACCTGATGACCTCGGCGTACCTCGCCAGCTACATGGAGCCGGCGATGGTGAGGTTCATGGACTCCTCCCGAGGTCGTGGGCGGTTGCTGTTCGCCTCGGACCATCCGGTGATCCCGGCGAAGAAGGCGCTCGACGCCGCTCGGGCCCTGCCGCTGTCGGACGAGGGCATGGCCGAGTACCTCGGCGGGGCCGCGGCCCGGCTGTTCGGGGTCGCTGGCGCCAACGGGAGTTGAGCCGTGCCGGTGCACGAGGCCGGCGAGCACCTCGCCCACCACGCGGCGGTCACGCCGCAGCGGGCCGCGGTCGTGATGGCACCGAGCGGCGTGGTGCGCACCTATGCGGACCTCGAGGACTCGGCGGTCCGCCTGGCCCGGTTGCTCCGTGAGCGGGGACTGCGCACCGGGGACCACCTCGCCGTGCTGCTGGACAACGAACCGGCGTTCTTCGACGTCGTCTGGGCGGCGATGTATACGGGTCTGTTCGTCACCCCCGTCAACTGGCACCTCACTCCGGCGGAGGCCCGCTACATCATCGGGGACTGCGACGCGTCGGCGCTGGTGGTCTCGGCGCACCTCGGCGGGGTGGTCGCCGCACTGGGACCCGACGACCTCGACGGGATCGACGTCCGACTCGTGGCCGGTTGCGGGTCCAGCGGTCCGGAGGGGTTCGAGCGGCTCGAGGACCTGATCGACCGCACCCCTCGGGGCGAGGTTCCCGACGAGCACGACGGCGGGTGGATGTTCTACTCCTCGGGCACCACGGGGCGGCCCAAGGGGATCCTGCCGCCGCGCTCTCCGGCGTTGCTGGGGGCACCGTCGTTCCTGACGCGGATGCTCACCGGGCTGTTCGGCTTCGACGCCGACACCGTGTACCTGAGCCCGGCGCCGATCTACCACGCGGCGCCGGCGGGCTGGACGGTCGGGACCCAACGGTTGGGCGGGACCGCGGTCGTCATGGAACGGTTCGATCCCGTGGAGTTGCTCGCCGCGATCGAGCGACACCGCGTGACCCACGTGCAACTCGTGCCCACCCACATGATCCGGCTGCTCGACCTTCCGGCCGCCGAGCGGGACCGCTTCGATCTCGGATCCCTGCGCTCCGTGATCCACGCCGCCGCCCCGTGTCCGGTGGAGATCAAGCGGAGGTTCATCGAGTGGGTGGGACCGATCGTGCACGAGTTCTACAGCGGCTCCGAGGGCGCAGGGTTCTGCTACATCGGCCCGGAGGACTGGCTCGAGCACCCGGGCTCCGTCGGCCGTTCGATGAGCGGTGCGATCCACATCCTCGGCGACGACGGCCGGGAGCTTCCCGTGGGCGAGGAGGGCGAGGTGTGGTTCGAGACGAACCGTCCGTTCGAGTACCACAAGGATCCGGAGAAGACCGCCTCGGTCTGGGACGAACGTGGCTGGAGCTGGATGGGCGACATCGGTCGCGTGGACGAGGACGGCTACCTGTACCTGACCGATCGGGCGAGCCACATGATCATCAGCGGCGGGGTGAACATTTACCCCCGAGAGGCCGAGGACGTGTTGATCCTGCATCCCGCGGTCGTCGACGTCGGGGTGCTCGGCGTGCCCGATCCCGAGATGGGCGAGCGGGTGTGTGCGTTCGTGCAGCTCCGGCCGGACGCGAACCTGCAGGCCGGTGACGAGGGGGCGGCCGAACTGGTGGACTGGTGCCGGGCGCGGCTCAGCCACTTCAAGTGCCCGCGCGAGGTCCGCTTCGTCGACGAGCTGCCCCGTCTGCCCACGGGCAAGCTGCTCAAGCGGCTGCTGGTGACCTGATCAGTCCTGCGGCCGGAGCCGCTCGGAGCACTCGGCGTACTCGGCGGTGTCGTGGGACTGGCTCTCGGTGGCGAGCCCGTAGCCCAGGGCTCGAACGGCGTTGGCGCGCAGGTGCTGGTTGAGGATCGCCTTGGTCTCCTGCACCGCCTGGGGAGGTTGGGCGGCGAGGCGGTGGGCGAAGGCGGTGGCCTGTGCGAGCAGCTCGTCGCCGGGGACCACGAAGTTGGCGAGACCGAGCTCCACCGCCTCCTGCGCCCCCAGGCGGTCCCCGGTCAGCAGGTACTGCTTGGCTCGCAGCAACGAGGTGTGTGCGGGCCAGGTCACCGCACCGCCGTCGCCGGCGACGAGTGCGACCGAGACGTGCGTGTCGGCCATCCAGGCGCCGTCGGCCATGAACACGATGTCGCACAACGTCGCGACGGTGCAGCCCAGCCCCACGGCCGGACCGTTGACCGCCGCCACCACCGGGACCGCGACCTCGATCATCTCGTCCGCCAGACGTCGGGCCAGACGCAGGCTGCGGCGACGTCGTGCCGGGTCGACCCGTCGTCCCTCGAAGTCCTCGTAGCTGCCGCCGGCGCTGAACGTCCGGCCGGCGCCGGTCAGGACCACCGCCCGGCACTCCTCGTCGGCCTCGATGTCGGACCACACGTCGACGAACTGTTCGTGGAGGTCCTCGGTGAACGCGTTGAGCGACTCGGGCTGGTTCAGCGTCAGGACCCGGACCGCGCCGTCGGCGCGCACCTCGATCCCCGGTTGGTCGTACCTCGGCCTGGTCGGCACCCTAAGTTCCTCCTGATGGACCAGCGCAGGGTAGCGATTGTCACGGGTGGCAGCAGCGGGATCGGCCTCGAGGTCGGCCGCCAGCTCGTGGCCGCGGGACACGAGGTGGTGCTGACCGCCCGCCGCCAGGACGTCCTGCGCGCCGCCGCCGAGGGCGTCGGCGCCGGCTGGGCCGTCGGTGACGTGGCCGATCCGGAGTCGTTCGGGGCGGTGGTGGAACGGGCCGCGTCGCTCACCGGCCGGGTCGACCTCGTGGTACACGCAGCCGGGACGATGGGGGGCACCTTCGTGCGGAGGGAGACCGTCGAGGAGTTCGAACGCATCCTGCGCACCAACCTCACCTCGGCCTACGTGGTGGCCAACGCTGCGCTCGGTGCGATGGGACCGGGCGGACGCTTCGTGTTCGTCTCGTCGACCTCGTCGCACTCGCCGCAACCCGGCCGCTCGGCGTACTCGGCGTCCAAGGCGGGACTCAACGCGTTCGCCGCAGCGCTCGCCGGCGAGGTCGAACGCGACGGCATCGGCGTGCACGTGCTGACCGTGGGTCCCGTGGAGACCCCGATGCTCGACGAGGTGCGCTTCCCGATGCGGACCCTGGCCGTCGCCGAGGTCGGCGCCGCGGTGGTCTGGCTCGACTCGCTCGGAGCGAACGTGCGGCTGCCCGAGGTGTGCCTGACCTCGGTGGAGGAGGGGCCGTTCGCACCGGAGCTCTACGTGCCCGAGGCGGCGCGCCGACTCGGGCGCACGGAGTAGCTGGCCCCCGCCGGCTGTGTGGTCACCGCGCCGGCGGCTCCAGCGCCGGCGCGACCACCTCCATCCAGGCCGTCATCGACTCGTCCGACGGGGCGTCGCGGAACCACAGCAGGAACTCGCCGCAGCCCGCATCGACGAAGGCCTGCGCCTTCTCGGTGACCTGCTCGACGGTGCCGACGAGGTGGTCGCGCACGTAGTCCTCGTGGTCGACCCCGCCCCACAGGTGGCCGCCGTCGGGGCTGTCGAGCCAGGCGGCCAGGTCGGCCTCGGTGTCGAAGATCCGGCAGTCGGGACCGTGGGTGCGCACGATCGACGCCGGGTCGCGGTCGATCTCCTCGCAGTAGCGGGCCAGCAGCCCGGACTTGCGGACGAACGCGTCCAGTCCCACCTGCCAGTTGGTGCGGTCGGCGTGACGGGCGGCGATGCGCAGCGTCACCTGCTCGCCGCCGCCGCCGACCAGGATCGGCGGCCGAGGGGACTGCAGCGGCTTGGGGTCGCAGAAGGCGCCGTCGAGGTGCACCAGTTCGCCGTCGAAGTCGACGGTCTCCTCCGACCACAGGCGGGGGATCACCGTCAGCGCCTCGTCGAGGAGGCGCAGCCGCTCGGCCGCGCCCGGGTACCGGTAGCCGTAGGCCTGGTACTCCCGCTCGTACCACCCTGCGCCCAGGCCCAGGATGAGCCGGCCGCCGGAGTAGACGTCGACGCAGGCCGCCTCCTTGGCCAACAGGCCGACGTTGCGGTAGCCGACGCAGGTGACCAGTTGGCCCAGTCCGATGGTCGAGGTGTGTCCGCTGAGCGCCGCCAGCATCGTGAAGGCCTCGAACATGTGGGTGGGCTCGCGACGGGGCACCGTCTCGACGTGGTCGTACACCCACAGGTGGTCGTAGCCGAGGTCCTCGAGCCGACGGGCCAGGGCCACCGACCGGTCCCAGGCGTCGGTCGCCGACCATCCCGAGTACTCGAGCTTCCATCCCTGGGGGACGAACGCGCCGTGGCCGATCCTCCCGGCGGGCGGTGGCGTCGGCTGTTCGGACATCACGGGATCACCTCCATCGGTGGCCACCCTCCGGTCACTGGCTCGCCACGATCGCCTCGGCCTCGGCCTCGGCGTCGACGACCGGCTCGCCGGGCACGTCGACGTCGACGTGGTGCAGGGTCGCGGTGAACCCGAACCTACCCCGGTAGTCCTCGTCGGCCGCCGAGAAGTCCGGCGCCCAGCCGGCGGTCAGGCCGGCGCCCGTCAGCGAGAACCGGCTCCAGACCGTCCGGCGCACCTCGCCGCGGCCGACCTCCTCGCCGTCGACGCGCAGCACCGCGGCCGGGGGGTCGAACTCGAAGGCGAGCTCGTGGTCACCGGGACCGAGGGGCTCGATCCCGGCCTCGACCCGGTAGCGGCGCCAGCCCGCCAGGTTGTGCACGTAGACCAGCCGGCTCGGGCCCCCGTCGGGGTCGCCCAGGAGGTGGAACGACCAGCCGCCCAGCACCGAACCCTGGTGGATGAGCACGCCCTGCACCGGTCCCTCGTGGTGTGCGTCGACGGTGACGTGCGCGGTCACGGTGTGGGCCCGGGCCCGCACGTTGACCGCCACGGACTCGGGCACCGGGGCGCGGCCCGGCCAGTAGCGGTAGCGCTGCCGCGGCGCGACGCTCGGGTCGCGCTGGAACACCAGCTCCGAGAACGGCCGGTTGTCGAGCGGCAGCACCTGGTTGCGTTCGGCCTCCTGCCACCAGCGCTCGACCATCGCCGCCAGCCGCTCCGGCTCGTCGGCCGACAGGTCGACGGTCTCCGCGGGGTCCGCCCGCAGGTCGTAGAGCTCCCACGGCACCCGGTCCAGCCCCGGTTCCTCGACCTGCACCTCGTGGTAGCGGACCGCCTTCCACCCGTCGTGGTAGAGCGCGCCGCACCCGAGCATCTCGGAGTACTGCACCGTGTGGACCTCGGGCGCGGCGGCCGAGGCGAACGTCGATGCGAAGCTCACTCCGTCGAGCGGCACCTGGGCCACGCCGGCGACCTCGGCGGGTGCCTCGAGTCCGATCAGGTCGAGCAGGGTCGGCAGGATGTCGATGGCGTGGACGTACTGGCGGCGCACCTCGCCCCGGACCCCGGCCGGGATGCCGGCGGGCCAGTGCACGATCAGCGGGTCCGCCACGCCGCCCTCGTGGGTCTCGCGCTTCCAGCGCCGGAACGGTGTGTTCCCGGCGACGGTCCAGCCCCACGGGTAGTTGTTGTGCAGCCGGGGGCCGCCGATCTCGTCGAGGTGCTCGGCGGCCTCCTCGACGGTGCGCGGCAACGCGTTCCAGACCCGGCCGTCGTTGAGCGACCCGGTCGGCCCGCCCTCGGAGGACGCGCCGTTGTCCGACAGGACGACGACCACGGTGTCCTCGAGCTCGCCGAGCTCCTCGAGGCGGTCGACGAGTCGGCCGACCTGGTGATCGGCGTGGGACAGGAAGCCGGCGAAGGCCTCCATGTAGCGGGCGTGCACGCGCTGGGCCGTCTCGTCGAGGTCGGCCCAGGCGGGCACCCACTCGGGCCGGGCCGACAACACGGTGTGGTCGGGGAGGAGCCCCTCGGCCCGCTGGCGGGCGAGGGCGCGGTCGCGCCACTCGTCCCAGCCCCGGTCGAAGCGGCCTCGGTAGCGCTCGATCCACTCCGGCGGCGCCTGGTGGGGCGAGTGGCAGGCCCCGAGGGCGAGGTAGCAGAACCACGGCTTGTCGACGTCGACGTGGCGCAGGTCCTCGACGTACTCGATGGCCCGGTCCGCCAGGTCGGCGCTCAGGTGGTAGCCCTCCTCGTAGGTGCTCGGCGGTTCGACGGCATGGTTGTCGTGCATGAGCGCCGGGACGAACTGGTGGGTCTCGCCGCTGAAGAAGCCGTACCAGCGCTCGAAGCCCTTGCCGAGCGGCCAGCGCACCCGGGTGGCACCCAGGTGCTCCTCGTCCTCGGGGGTGAGGTGCCACTTGCCGACCGCCCAGGCGGCATAGCCGTGGGGCGTGAGCATGGCGGGCGCCATCGCGCACGACGCCGGGATGCGGGCGTCGTAGCCGGGGAACCCGGTCGCGAGGTCGACGATGCGCCCCATCCCGACCCGGTGGTGGTTGCGGCCGGTCAGCAGGCAGGCCCGGGTCGGCGAGCACAGCGCCGTGGTGTGGAAGTTGGCGTAGCGCAGTCCACCAGCGGCGAGCCGGTCGAACGTCGGCGTGTCGATGTCGGAGCCGAAGCAGCCGAGCTGTGCGTAGCCGACGTCGTCGAGCACCACGACCAGCACGTTGGGCGCGCCCTCGGGTGGGCGGGGCTCCGGCGGCCAGTAGGCCTCGCTGTCCCAGTGGTACCGGCCGATGCGGCCGCGGAACTCCCCGGACTCCATCTCGTGTCCTCCCGGTGTGCTCGTGTCCTCCCGGTGTGCAGGTCGCCACCCGGAGGTGACGCCGGCGTCAGGCTAGTGACCCGGCACTACGGTGTCGCCCGATGGATCTCTCGTGACATAGCTGGTGAACGGATCATTGTCGAGCTGCTTCACACCCAGGGAGATACGCTCCTTGTCGGTGTCAATGGCCAACACCACGGCATGAACCTCATCACCCTTCTTGTAGTCA